>WFQM01000126.1 GCA_015487095.1 Gammaproteobacteria bacterium
TAAGCGTCTGATGTTTAGCCATAATGACTTTTCCAGAGGTTAATTCAAGTTTATTGGGTATTTAACGCAAAGTGTGCGAAGACGTAAAGAACGTAAAGTTTGTGCCGCTTTTCTTTGTGCTCTTTACAGCTCTGTGGTCTTTGCGGTTACAACACTTAGATTGATAGTATGCTCGGCTAAGGGATGGAACACAATAACTTATACGATTGGCATCTCTGCTTCAGCCCGTATTTGCCCATTCTTCAATCGCAAAAACTCGAAATAGAACAACTATTCCTGCGTTTTTTCTCAATCAGAACGAACAAATACGAACTAAATCAGAGCGCCACTTATATAAGTTATTGTGTTCCATTCCTAAGTTATTTAATCTCTTTGGGTTTAATTCCCCGCAGCTTGCTGCGTAAGTTTTTTGTTCAAACGTCTAAGCGTTTTAACTGGCAGTTGTAATACCCCGCTTCGCGCAGCAAGATAGCTTGCTGCGGGGTTGTTTATTTTCCATCCCTAAGTACAAAAAAATATAACTTAAGGTCGCTCGAACAATAGCTGTCACATTGGTGAGCTGGTTTGGTTTTTTGGGGCATGAACAAGACTCTGGTAGAACCGCTACGTTTATTCCATCTCCTCAAACACAAGGTAAAGCCGTAGGGTGGAACAAGCGTAGCGGTTCCACCAAAAGGTCAAGGGAAGAACATCAGTCCTTTCAACCTGTATTACTCTTTACCCAACCAAAAAGCGACAGTTATTGTTCGAGCGATCCTTATTTGTATGCCTATTTCTTAGACGGCATTATTGGCCTCGCCGCATCAGCATTACCGCCAGAGTACGAAAAATGATACTGGAATCCATTTTCAGCCAGGCAATAGGGTTGCTCAGCGCCAGTGCGTAACTGTGATCAAATCCAACTTTGGAGCGCACATCCTCTATGCAGGTATCGTATCCCTGGTTTACTTGTGCCAGACCGGTAATGCCAGGGGTGACGCCATAGGTTCTTTCTGCAAAAAAAGGAATATCCTGTTCAAGCTGCTTATAAAACCCAGGGCGTTCGGGTCTTGGTCCAATTATTGACATTTCACCCCGTAGAACATTGAAAAACTGAGGTAGTTCATCCAAACGGGTTTTGCGCATAAACAGCCCTGCTTTGGTGATTCTTGGATCTTGCTTTTTTGCCCAGGTTGCTCCCGATTGAGTCTCAGCATTAATCACCATGGTGCGGAATTTGATTATTTCGAAAAGTTTCACCCGGTCTGGTAGCGCTTTTCCTATCCGCAATTGTTTAAAAAATACCGGGCCAGGGGAATCCAGTTTGATTGCCAGTGCAATCAGCGGGAAAAGCGGGAGAGTTAATAATAGCCCGGTAGCAGCTAGTAACACATCAGTTAAACGTTTTGCCCAGCCTGTTACTGGGTCGATATGAAAAGCGGTGGCCATTATTTAGTGCCTTTGTGGTTGTTATTGTACAAATGGGTGCCAGTAAAAAAATTATCGTGATGCATTTGGCTTTATTCGTTTCCAGTGACCACGCTCAAGGCCGAAGAGGTAACGAAGAGTACCGACCAGTCCTGCTGCATGGCCGCCAACGAGATAGGCGAGCGCTTCGACTAATCTGTTTGATGTTTTGGGGCGAAATAAAAGATGCCAGCCTGCCAGCAGATAAGCGGATACCTGAATTATGGCCAAAAATGCAAACAGCAGATAGTCCATTGATAACAGCAGGCTACCGATAAGTGAGAATATCATCAGAAAAGGCATCAGAACACGCAGTGCTTTACCAGAGATAAAAGCAAATGCAATGCCGCCATAACTGGGTAATAATAGTCTTTTCAGGCGTAAGAGTTGTTGAAAGTTTCCAGCAGCAATACGATAACGACGTTGGTGGTCCTGAGTATTGTCAGCTTTTTCCAGCTCCAAAGCATTTATAGCATTCTCATAATCAGCACGATAACCAGCAGCGACAATCTTCATGGGAAGAATAAAGTCGTCATTGATGGTATCGGGTGCCAAGGGCTGAAATAGTGAACGCCGGAAAAGATAGAAAGCGCCATGTGCGCCCAGCGTTGAACCTAGCGCGGCTTCACTGGCTTTGATGTTGCTCTGATAGCGCCAATAGATGGCTTCGCCAGCGGAGCCAGGGTTGAGTAAATGGTAATGGCTGTTTAAAACCCCGATATTGGGGTCTTTAAAGTGTTCGGCAGCAATGAGCAATGCATCGACTGATACCAGTGCGGAGACATCGCTCAATACAACCAGGTTACTGGTGATTTTTTGCATAACCTCATTGATTACAGCGACTTTACCCCGATTTTTTTTGAAAGACAGTATTTCAGTTTGCAAGTGTTGACATTCGGCTTCGCTGGAGACCTGTATGGCAACTTTTTCTGTATCGTCACTACACCCGTCGCAAGCAATAATAATTTTTAATTGTTTTGCCGGGTAGTCAAGTACGGCAAGATTACGTATTTTATCAGCAATCCATTGTTGTTCGTTGTATGCCGGGATCATAATGGTAATTGTTGGCAGTTCGCTATCATCATCATTGGGAGTATAATGGCGAGTGCGTGCAATGACTGGGAGTTTTGGCTTTAGTCGTTTTGCCATGCGTAGAATCAAGGGGTATCCCAGGTGATGGTAGATCACCAGCAAAGCACTGCTTAATGTGAAAATAATAATCCATAGTTCGTTCATCTTAACCTCCTTTTTGTCGTATGGCGGTATAACTTCTGGCCATTAAACGCACATCCCTGTGTTGTTGCACAAAACACCGAGGATCGATCTTACCTGGGTGTTTAAGTGTTTTATGTATGACTGATGACATGGCACTAATATTATCTGCGGGTATTAGCCTGCCGCTGTCAGGGCAGAGGGCTTCAGCAGATCCTCCCACATCAGTTACCGCAGAGGTAATTCCACAGGACTGTGCTTCAAGGGGAGATAAAGGTAAACCTTCGTTCAATGAAGGCAAACAGAAAATATCAAGTGCCTGGTAAAAAGTAGGCATTTCATCAATACGCCCAAGAAAATGGACGCGATTGTCAAGTTTGAGTGATTTAACGAGTTGGCGTAACTCTATTTCGAGTGAGCCCTCCCCAGCTAGAGCAAGGTGTACCGTATCAGGTAACTGAGATAAGGATAAAATCAGGTTTTTTTGCCCTTTCACTTTTTCCAGGCGACCACTGCAACCGACCAGTTGGACATTCTGTGGCAATCCAAAATATTGTCTTGCATTGCTTTGGTTTCCTGGAATAAAACGTTCAGTGTCTATGCCATTATGAATAACGTTGATCGTTTTATTGAGTCGCAATTGTTTTTTTACACTAATCGCAACACTATCTGCATCGGCAATCAGCTGTGGTCGGGTCAGGCGAATAGTCCAGCGTTGCAGCCTGCATCTTCGAGGGTTACTTAAGTGCCAGGCATCATGTTCAGTATGAATGAGATGTTTTACTCCGGACAAGCGTGAAGCTATTCCGGCATAAAGTAATGGGCCAATGTGATGTGTATGTACAACATTGGCTTTCATACCTTTAAGCAGGCGACTGAGTTGATAAATCAGAGACGGATTTAAGCCTGGTTTTTTCTTAAGGAAAATCAATTTATCTGACACAGGTTTCAGCCGAGGCCAGTATTGGACTGCTGATTCTCTATCTCCTTCCAGGCTGATAATTAATGATTTTTCATGTTTCTCACAAAAGTTAACAAGATCTAATGCCATGGTTTCTATTCCACCAGGGCGCATGTGCTGGACGACCTGAACTACTGTATCCATTTCATACCTCGTTGCATATTTATGCCGTTAGAAATTATATTTTTTCTATTCATACTTCATATTTTTTTAAACGGCGGGGTTAGGGAGAAAAGGAATGCGACTTAATACCGGAACACCCGTCAGTTCTTCCAGCCGATCACGGCGACGTAATGAGGTATCGATAAGCTCAATAATTACTGCAAAACTACAGCCCATAAGTATGCCGCCAAACAAACCAGCGATAACAAATAGATATACTGGAATATTGATTGGTGTCGTTGGTGTAAAGGGGCGATCAATGACTTTGACCCGCTTGTCACGTTCGAAAACGCCTAAAGATCCTGTGATACGTGCTTTTTCATAACGTAATAGAAGATCATCATACAAGTCACGTTTTATATTTAAGTCACGTTCCAATCTGGAGAATTCACTTGAGTTATCTCCATATTCAGAAGTTTGTTCTTCCAGTTTTTTGACCATCTGTTTCAAACTGTTTATTTCTTCACTCAAGCCATCGACTTTGCTGCGGGTCAGTTGTAGATTTTCAAGTTGAGAAATCAGTAATGGTTGTTTACTTGCGCTAGAATTAATTGGTGTGCTACTGGCAATTGACCATAGCTGTTCGATGTCGGTTGTTTGTTTGGTATGCGTAAGAATGTATTGTCGTTCTTCTTCTAAACGTTTGAGTGTTATTAGTGAGTTTTGAATGTTGCTATGTTGATCAGTATAACGCGTACGATTGATTGATAACTCTTCTCGTATACGTATAATCTGCTCTTCAATACGTCCTAACACCGGGTTGGTTTTTGAGAGTTGCTGATCCAGTCCCCCAAGGCTTCGAATGGCTCCTGCTATTTCGGCCTGGCGTTCGGACAGGCGCTGCTTCAATTGGGACAGGCGGGATATGTTGCTGAGATGTAATTCTGGTAATTCGGTGGCATGCTGGTTTTTAAATACGATGAGTGCAGTTTCTGCTTGCTGTAATGCCTCTTGTCGATATTTGAGATGCTCAGTCAGAAAATGACTGGAATCCTTCATTGACGAGAGTTCTGGTGCCAGCAATTGTTCAACGAATTGTTTACTGACTGCCGTCAGCATTTCTTTCATGCCTTCCGGGTTGTCTGATTTGTAGTCGATACGTATTAAATCTCTGCCGACCATTTGTACAGTTAAGGCATTTGATATTTTGGCAATGATTTGATCATGTTCTTTTGCAGATGTTTCTGCGTTAATCAACCCCCGTTCTTCAGCAACCGTTCCCAGTATGTGGCGACTATGCAATAGTGTTTCAAGCGCATCTATTCGGTCATTAATCACCACAGATACTGACAGATCCTCTAAAAAAGGATTCATTTTGGCGGTTTCCTGAACTAGCATACTGGTATGAGAGGTATAGTGTTTGGGGATAAAACTACCAATTAGAAACCCTAAAACAGGTAGTGTCAGTATGGGTATGATGATGGCATAACGGTTTCTCCAGCCACCCTCTAATATATGTAAAACTCGATAACTGAGTGTATTCATTTCTTTGTTCACAGTGTTTCCAGCCATTGACTTGTTTTTTGGGCGCTAGATTCCCAGCTGTTTTTAGAAACGGTATTGCGTAGTGCTTTGGAGAAATTTGGCAGGTTGCTAACATATTGGCTATATTTTAGTGCCTCAACCATGGCATCACTGCTGTTGGCAATTTGTATCAGTCCACGAAATGGTGTTATTGCCGGAAATTCTGTACTTATAATGGGTCGTCCTGCGGCTAAATATTCACTTAATTTAAGCGGGTTACAGAATCGAATCTGCGCATTGTCGATGAAGGGTAGCAGGGAGGCTGTCCAGTGCTGGCTGTAAGATGGCAGTTGATGATGTTCTCTTTCCCCCAACATATGTACATTACATAAATCAGTTAGTTCTCTGATATCGATTACCGGCTTTCCAATAAAAACAAAATGCCAGTCCGGCATTTTGTTTATGGTTTCTTGTAGCATTTTAATATCCAGCCACGCGGAAATGCTGCCGTAAAAACCGGCAATAGGACGACCATCATCGGGTAAGTCTGTCGCTCGTGGGACAGGCTTGGTGAATAATGAATAATCTACGCCATGAGGTAGTAATAAAGAACGTGAGGGTGGAAACTTTTCACACAGTTTTTCACTCGCAGAAATAATCAGATTCGCTTTTTCAACAAGTTCTTTTTCACGATTGGTAACGGTGTCATGATCTACTCCGGCCAGTGCAGAAAAATCATCTCCGCAGTAATATACCAGTGCGGATTCTCCCAGTTTTCCTGCAACATCGACAGCTGTCGGTAATGACACCCAGAGTATAGGAGATTGCAGGTTGGCTTTTTTTATCACAGGTGTGATTTGTTTTCTGAGTAACCATGCTGCTAACCAACGCCCTGGCCGACTACGTGGGGCAGGTAGTGTACGTGGATAAACAATGTAGAAATTGTTACTGGGTAATGTTTTCACATTTTTATCTGTAGCGTAGCAGTCAGCGCGGGTTGATTTTTTTCCGCGCAATTTATTCAGGGCACGTTTGATATCCTGCCAGCCAAAATTTGGGCGGCGAAGGCCAATTGAATTAACCCAGACTATCTTTCGCTGTTTTGCCAGATGATTGATCAGGTGTTGGGTGCTGCTGGGTAGACCGCCCCAGTCTTCAGCAAAAACAATCAAGTCACGTTTCATATTATTACTGATTTTTCCCGGTTACAGGGTTATCCAGGTGACGGATAACCCGTGCGGGTATTCCAGCTGCCAACACCATTGCAGGAAGGTCGTGAGTTACCACGCTGCCGGTTGCTACGATAGTACCCCGTCCTATACGAACACCGGCCAGTACGGAGACATTGGTTGCAAGCCAGACATCTTCTTCCAAAATGATATTACCGACCTGGTTGTCAGTTTCAGGTTGTCCGGCTGCTCGTGCTTTGGCGTCCAAGGGATGGCCGGGATAACCTGCCAGAAAAGCATGACCCGCGATGCGCACATTGTTGCCGATTTTTACTTGCTGACCGATGGCAATGGTGGTCATGTAACCGATGTCAACGTTGTTACCTATCCGCAGTTCAGGTGTTTGTTGGGCGCAAGTGCGGCCACTGAAAGTGGTGTGTCCTGAGACCCGGCAATCGTCTCCCATGCTGATTTTTAGTGATCCGCTGATAAAGGGAAGGCCACCAAAAAGATGTAAATTACGACCAACACTCTCACATCGTCCTTTCAGTAATGGTGTCCACCAGAGTATGCGAGTCAGTGTTGTGACCAGTGTGCGCAGAAAGCAGTAGATAAAATACAATGGTGTAACAGCAAGTCGAGGTGCTGGCATTTCTAATCGGCGTATAGTTTTGATTTGCGCGAACAATGTTTTTGCCAGAGGAGTATCGCTATGTTTCAGCCATTGTTTGGTTTTGTTCAGGCTGATATTTCTCATATTAATGACTCGATGCTAACGGGACTTATGTAATTTCGCGGCTGATTATTCAGGAGCTGCTTCGAAAGTTTTTCCATGTCGGAGGTGTCGTGTACTTATCCGGGATAGCTATTGCAGGGAACGGGCCAGTTTTACTAATTTAGCAAAAACAATGAGTTATTGATTATTTTGGGAGTATTGAAGGGTTGCAATACTGGATGATTTGCAAACTGCTGTGCGCTTTGCAAATGAATTCTTAACGCTTTAATTGATCATCATTTCATGCGCCTTCCTTAAATGACTTCGATGCAATTGCGTCCATGCTGTTTGGCTTGATAAAGAGCTTCGTCTGCGCGCGCCAGCAGACGAGTAGAATCATCTGAGTCAGGTAGAATGCTGGTTAGCCCAAAACTTGCTGTTACGGTTAACATTTGAGCAGACGTGGGGATTTTCAGGTTTGCAATCAGTGAACGGTATCGTTCACAGGGTTCCAAAGAATGGGCGGTATCAGCACCCGGTAAACAAATGCAAAATTCTTCACCGCCAATACGACCGATACTGTCTTCGCTACGTAAATTCCTGGAAAGCACTTTAGCAACGGATAATAACACGGCATCTCCAGCTTCGTGGCCGTGTGTGTCGTTGATTTCTTTAAAATGATCCAGATCCATATAGGCAATGGAGAGCGGGGTGTCGTGACGTCGCGCTCGCGCCAGTTCCGAATCGAGTATGCTCAGGAAGTGGCGACGATTCGGCAATTGTGTCAGTTCGTCTGTGTGTGCCAGCACTTCCAGTTGCTGGTTTGATATGAGTAACTGTTGTCGCATGTCAGCAATGCGTTGCATGGCGGCTATTTTGGAGTTTAATACGATGGAATTGACAGGCTTTGCCAAATAATCATCACCACCAGCGGCAATACCATTCGCGATGTTTTCAGGATTGGTTTGTCCACTGAGAAAAATAATTGGACACCATTCTTCAGATTGCTCTTTTTCAATAGCACGAATGCGGCGTGCTGTCTCATAGCCATCTATGCCTGGCATGCGTACATCCAGAAAAATCAGATCAAATATTTTTGATTTATCAGAAAGAAGCGTGAGCGCCTGAAGACCAATGGCAGCTTCTGTTACTGTATGCCCTTGTTTTTTCAATATGGTTCCCAGCAGTATACGTTCACTGCTGGAATCATCGATGATCAGAATTGATAATGGTTGTGTGTATGATTGTTTGTTGGTACGCATATTTTCTTATCTGTGGTGATTAACATTATGTGGAGGTGACTGTGTTACCGGTGTTGGAGGGAGATGTAAATTCACCCATCGGGCAACTGCTACCACCAGCGCGGCAAGAATGTAGATTGGCCAGGTAAATCCCTGGGTCAGAAACGTGGCGGAAACCACTGTGCCCAACAGGCCTGCCAGTACCGCTTGTGCTGTGGCATGTATAGCGGGATCAACCTGGTGGAGGTTTTGTTCGATGCGGTGCAGGGAATGTAGAGATGTTTTCACCAGCATGACGATGGCAGTGATAAAAGCGATGAGTCCCAGAAAGCCGGTTTCGGCCAATACACCAAACCAGGTGCTGTGTACCGCATGGTTCCGTCCATCCCAATGTGGGCTGTAGAAAAAATAGTTAGCGTAAAAATTATTAATTCCGACACCGCTAAAGGGGTTGTGTAATGCCATCTTATATGCGGCTTCCCAGGCATACAGGCGACCCATGGCTGAGGCGTCAATGCCTGTTTCTGCGGCACCACCTGAGGCGCGGCCTGAGATATCGGCAAGTATAAAAAGAGCAATGGCGGCTATCCCTGCAAGGCTGAAAAACAGTGCCTTGGATTGAGTGCGGCGATAACCGTAAACCCCGAATATTGCCATGATGCCGAGTAGGCCTCCTCGGCTTTGAGTGGCAATTATCGCAAAAAAAAGTACCAGCACACTGAACAAACCGAAGAGTTTGGTGAAACGTCCCATGCTGCCTGTCATGACCAGGCTGATGGCAAATGCAACAGGCAGCATTAATACCAGAGCCAGATCATTAGGATCACCCAGAACCGAGCCAATGTTTCGACCGATGGTGACCCGCGTTTCTTCCACCAGGCCGATACCATTAATTTTGTTGGAAAGGGCGACCAAGCCGACCAGCATGCCGGAGAATGTAATGAGTTTGGAGGCCAGGGAAAAATCCCGGGCAGTGGAGGAAAGCCAGGCGATGGCAAAGGTCATTACGATGATTTTCCAATAGATGTTCTTGAAATACTCTATGGCAATGGGGATGTTACTGGCCATTAAAGTGCCGAGCAATACCAGTCCAAAGAACACTGACATGGCAGTGAGTTCCGGGCACCAGTAGGCTTTAATTTTTTGTGTCAGCCCGATGTGCCAGCTCAATGCACCCAGTGAGGCCATGGAGAGTAATAAGGGAATTTTTAAATTGTAGAGTTGTGGAAAGACTTCATGAATGCGGAAGAAGGAAAACATCACAAACAATAGAACTATCAGGAAAGGCTGATGTAGTGCGAATAATATTGCGATGGGAAACAAGCCGATGGCAATAGCCAGGAGGGGGTGCGGAATTAATTTCCATAAAATGCCGAGCAACAGACATAAAGAGAGTGTCAGCAGTATCTGAGTGGATCGATATTGGGTGTTCAGCACCATCACGAAAATACTTTTTTTGCTGTCATTTTGGGTAGCGGGATGAGTTTGAGCAGTAGGGCAGCTGCTAACAGGGTAATCATCGCTATTGTAATAAGCAGCAGTTGTTGCCCAACAGTGGAGATCTGGGAGCCTAGTATTAACCAGCCACTACTGATTATCATTATTATCATCAGTGAGCGGGCGGGATAGGGTAATGGTAAAAAATATTGACTGGCAATGAAAAACAGCAGCAGACGAAGAGCCTGTGCTGACAGCAGTGCAAAGATAATACCCCATACAGCATAATCAGGTGTCCACCAGAGCATGCAGACAATGCCGACTATGGCCCCAATAGTGTTGATAAGCAGCTGGGTACCGGTGGTTTTACCAATGAAACAGCCCGGGTTGACCAGCTCGGCCATTTCCTTGAGCAACATAACCAGCACCAGGCCGATAGCATACTGACTTGCCATGGCATAGCTGTCGGGCAGTAGCCAGTTTATTAGTAGTGGGGAGCTAAGAGCGATTAATACCGTGATGATCAAAGCCAGCACAATGCCCAGTGCAATAAAATGAGCGGCTTTTTTATGTCCTCCAGGCTCATTAATGACTTCAAAGCGGCGTGGTAACCACCACATACCAAAGGGCTGTAGTAGTAGCACTACCGCTAATGCAAATTTGGCGGCGACAGCGAATTGGGCTACATCGGTCAAAGAAGCATAATCTGCCAGAATCCAGCGATCCAAACCATTCAATGCAAAGGCCACCAAGCCGCTGCCGACAAGGGGGAGGCTATAAATAAGTGTGCGAACCCCCGTTGTGCGACTGAGGCCGAATCCAGTGTCGCGAATATGTAGATAGCCGAGTATCAGGGCTTGTACTACGGCGGCTATCAGGCCAGCTTCCAATACACCTTCCACACCTCTGTCGAGATTTAATAAAATAACAACAAGTAGTGCCTGAGCCAGCGCACGCCCGACCGTGGCAAGAAAAAAATGGGTTGCCCGGTTACGCATACGCAGCCAGCCAAGAGGGATGGAAATACACCCTTCCAAAGCAAGCATTGAGATTACCAGTCGCAGTTCGTAGGGGCTGGGGTTGCCCGGCATCCAGCTAGCGATTAATTCTGCTGCAAACCATCCGATAAGCCAGGCGGTACTGCCGACAATCAAGGTCAGGGTGAAGATCTCTGCTGCCAGGCGTTGGCGATCTTTGGCGTTACGTGACATTCCAGCAAACCGGAATAAGGTGTTTTCCATGCCCATGCCCACCAGGATACTGCCGATAATGGCGAAGGTGCTGATAACCTCAAGCCGACCGAATTCCTCCGGTGACAGGTGGTAGGCAATAAATGGCAGCATCAGCAGTGATACTCCCTTCATTAGCGCAATGCTTGTACCATAAAGGATGGCTTGCTTTAGTCCATCAGGCAAACGGTGTAGTTGATGAATCATGGAATATTTTCCGTATTTGCCTGGGTGGTTTGCTCATTTTCCTGAGAAGTTGTTTGTCCTTGCAGGGAATTCTTAATCGTGGCGTATCGGGTTTCGGCTCGATAGTGACAAGCGGTTTTGGCGGCAGCATTTCCCAGGCTGCGAACACGTTCCATGTCACAGCTGAGAGAGCGTAGTTTATTGGCAAGGTCCATCGCATTACCCGGAGTGTATTTGATACAGTTGACGTTATTTTCCAGGGTGCGATCCCAATAGGCGTCATCTGCGGGTATCAGCACACAGTGACCTGCCGCCATTGCTTCCAATATGGAAAGGCCAAAGGGCTCGTGATGACTGGTGGAAACAAAAATATTGGCAGTGGCACGTATTTCATCCAGGTGTGCGGGATTTTCGTGCCAATACACTGCATCAATCGTGACTGGAGCATCACTTATTGGCAACGGGTTTTTTTGAGGTCGTATATAACAAATATGAGTGTCGGGACGTGTTTCTGTTTCAATGAGTCTCAAAGCATCGAGCAGCGTTTCCAACCCCTTCCACTTGAGCAGTGATGCAGCCCAAAAAATAACAGGACGTTCGCTTTGACAACGGTTTGGCCAGGCATGATTGGGTAGACCATTTTGCATGATCTGAAAATGGGGCGTTGTGAGTTCATATGGTGTAGGGGCAAGCGTGTGTAGTGCAGAAATCAGGGAAGCACCGGCACTTTTTAAATAATGGACCTCATTCGCTGCGCGTAGACAGCGGGCAATAGTGCGAGAGCAGGCAACTGGGCCGTGTATTAATTGCACAAGGCGAAAACCCAAAACCGGTTTTAACAAATAAAGTGCCAAGTCAACTCCGGGGCCGGATGCACCCATAGCGATGTCCAATCGACCAAGGCGCAAACGTGTCAGCATCAGTTGACATGCGATGAGCAGGTGGCGCAGGAAATAAGGAATCCCCTGTTCCTGCCGGGATAACCATTGAGGCTCAAACAGGTGTACTCGTTTTAGTTGTGGCCAATGCCATGAATCAGTATCTGCGGTCAGAATAGTGATACGTATTTGTTCGCTATCGAGTAGGCGCAAAATATTTTCGGTGGCAATTTTTGATCCACCCGTAAAAGCGATGGGATCTATAATCAGCAAGTGGCGTTTAGAGCGCATGATGTGCCCACATTGAAAAATCTGTTTCGCGCAAGATCCGATGATTAAAGAAGGTAATGACGATACTCTGGTGGTTGAACTGGTGTGATTGCATACTGATATCCTGGATTACTCAATACTCTGCAATCAAAGGGTTTGCAAGAGACGAGCCAAGAGTTGCAATGAGGTTTGTTAATTGATTTTCATAGAAAAATAATGAGAAGTATCGTTTTCAGCGTTAGGTTTTTCTGGTTTGCTTCGCAGATTGCAATCAGCTTGCGATCTGCCCGTAATTAGAGATGAGTTGTGGTATGGCGATATCGGTCGAGAAACGTTGTAAAACGGTTTGTCTGGCAGCTTGTTTAAATTGATGTTTTTGTTGCTCGCTCATGTTGACCCACAATTGTAAATGGTCTGCCAGCTCATCATTGTTTCCCGGTGTTATCAGCCAGCCGTTGCTGTTGGTATCGACCAGTTGATCAAGTGCTCCGACGCGGAAGGCCAGTACCGGAATACCCTGAGCCATAGCTTCCAATGCTGCCATAGGCATACCTTCGTGACGTGAAGGCATAACCAGAAGGCCAATCCTGGGCCAGACCGATGCCATATCATGTTGTTGGCCGTGAAAATAGAGGTTTTTGGACGCAGAGGTTTTCAGTTCTTTTGCTAACAGTCCATCGCCATAAACATGGAAATGACAGTCTGGAAATCGATGGGCCAACTTCAAAAAATAATCGGGACCTTTCTCTGAGCTGAGTCGTCCCACAAAAGCAATTTGCTGCCCGTTTGATATTGTCAGATGACTGCAATCAACGAAGTTATCAACCACCTTGGCATTGACGGGTAAACGTTGTGCAATCTGTGGGCTAACGGCAAAGACACTGGATGCAAGGTAAGCGGTTTTACGGTCCAGCCAGTCATACAAGTTCATTCTGCCGGATGGGATTTCACCTGCGTGATAGGTGGATGTAGTCGGAATTTGACAAAGCACGGCGACGATGCGACCAAAAACTCCCGCTTTGTAACCGTGTGTGTGAAGAATAAATGGCTGCGCTTTACGCATTTCTTTCCATAAAGTGGTAATGCGCCCATCCAGACAAATAGTGTTAATGCCCAGCTGTTGAAGATCAACCCGTAATGGATGATCTCCATAGTGAGTTAGAAAGACCACGGTCACATCTTTATTGTGGTTATGTAATCCTTTGGCCAATTGCAGTACATGGGATTCAATTCCACCTGGCTTGCGGCTATCCAGTAAAATCCAGATACACTTGTTTTTTTGTTTCATGAAGTATCTCATTTTTTTATTGTAATATGCAGCTGCAATATTAATGCCGTTTTCTGTGCATAAATTGATCTAGCACACTGTCATTCCGACTTGTTTTTAGCTGGAATCCAGAGGTTTGCATCCCCGGGGAAATATTCCAGCACACCAGGAAGTTATGTTGTCGAGATGTTGACAAGTGGTGCGCTATAAACACAGAGATTGCAGAGACGCTGAGTGTTTAGTGTTTTTCTCTATGACCTCTGCATTAAATATTCAGTGTTTTTAAAAATAGCATGTTTTTAGCACTTAATTCACATATTAACAATATTGGTATTAATGCTTGTTATTGAAGGGTGCAGATTGCAAGAATTGACACCCATTGGCGCAAAGTGCAATGCAGAGTGCTGTCGGTATTTTCAGATGTCCTGAAAAATAACCTGAAACCTGCTTATTTTAGTTTGGCATGCCGCTTGCCTATCATGCAGGTAGATATCTAAATTACAGAGGGTGTACAACATGGCAAATTATTTGGTTACCGGTGGTTGTGGTTTTATTGGTTCACACTTGGCGGAAAGTCTGCTAAAGGATGGGCATCAGGTACGCATTCTCGATGATTTTTCTACCGGTAAGATGGATAATGTTCCACCTCAATGTGACGTTATTAGGGGAGATGTTGCTGACAGTGAAATGGTTCACCTTTGTATGCGTGATATGGATGGGTGTTTTCACCTTGCTGCTATTGCTTCAGTACAACAATCGAATGAAGAATGGATACGTACTCATCAGGTAAACCTGACCGGCACGATTAACGTATTCGATGCGGCCAAAGAAAAAAGAATACCAGTGGTATATGCCTCATCCGCAGCAGTTTATGGTGATAATGCTGACATTCCCTTGAAGGAAAATTCAGCGGTAAGCCCTCTGGTAGCCTATGGGGCCGATAAACTTGGTTCAGAGTTGCATGCGCGAGTTGCGTCATTGGTACATGGCGTGCCCACCACAGGTATGCGGTTCTTTAATGTTTATGGACCCCGTCAAAACCCCGCCTCATCTTATTCGGGCGTCATTTCGATCTTTGTAGACCGGATCATGAATAATCAGGCGTTGACTATTTTTGGTGATGGTGAGCAGACTCGTGACTTTATTTATGTTGGGGATGTTGTGCGATTTTTATGTGCGTCGATGAAAAATATAAACTGCGCTTCCTCTGTGTTTAACGTCTGTACCGGTGAGACTGTCACGATCAATCAACTTGCAAAAATAGTGATGTCAATTACTGGATCGCAAGTGACAGTTACTTATCAGGCGACACGCAAAGGTGATATACGTGTATCAGTAGGTGATCCTGGGTATGCACAACAGGCTTTGGGTGTGACGGCTAAGTATCCATTGGCACGGGGATTAAAAATGTTTATTGATTATTCAGAAATTACTGATTTCGATAATATACCCGTGGCGATTGAGATTTAGGTGTCACTGCATGCCTTCTTTATTCCATAGCTGCATTGTTGTCCTCGCAATAGAACGACTATTACTCGTCATTTCGCCTCGCCTAAAGCGCCTACTGTTGGTGCCATGAAATAAATATGATGCACATCGACACCTAAATCTCAATCGCCACGGGTATATGCAGTGCCGGAGATCAGGCTGACTCCCAGTTCTGTTTTTTCCGGTATATTGTTGAAGGGCTTACTTCAAGCAGAGCGGCAGCTTTTGGGATATTGCCATCACAAATTTTAATAGCTCGTTCAATAACATCACGTTCAACACTGGCTAATGGCTTTATCGGTGTGTGTCTTTGGCTATCTGTGTTTTCCATTTGTTGTAATGGTTGAGCCAGATGAGAAATCTCAAAATTGTTTAGTGAGGTGTTTAGTGGTGCTGGAAGATGCGCTAGAGTAACGGATTTATCATCGTGTAGTACGACAATATTGCGGATAACATTCTGTAGTTGGCGCACATTTCCCGGCCAGTTGTAACGACGAAGGATAATTTCTACCTCAGGGGTAAATGTTGTGAATCCTTTACCTTCTTCCTGTGCATAAGTAATAAGGAAATGCTGGGCAATTTCCATGATATCATCGCCGCGTTCACGTAAAGGAGGCAGGTGCAGTGGTACGACATGTAACCGGTAGTATAGGTCTTCTCTAAATCGTCCAGCAGAGATATCTTCCAATGGATCACGATTGGTGGCGCAAATAAAACGCACATCAACTTTCTCCAGTTTGCTGCCCCCAACTTTTTGAAAACTACCTGTCTGGATGAAGCGTAATAATTTGGTTTGCAGGTCCAGATCCATTTCGCCAATTTCATCCAGAAATAGAGTGCCGCCATCAGCGAGCAAAGCGGCACCCTTACGTTCAGCAGAGGCTCCGGTAAAGGCACCTTTAATGTGTCCAAAAATTTCACTCTCCATCAGGTCATGGGGAATGGCAGCGCAATTTAATGCGATAAAAGGGTGTTCGGCGCGTGTACCTTGTGCGTGGATTGCTTCGGCACAGACTTCTTTGCCAGTTCCACTTTCACCAGTAATGAATACGGTAGCCTTGCTGGGTGCGGCGGCGTCGATAATACGGTAAACCGCTTGCATCGGTAGACTGTGACCGATAAAACCGTGATAACGTTGACGGTCAAATGTATTTTGGTAATTATCAATTAAATGTTGCAGGCGGGATCGTTCCAACAAATTTCTGACCGTTGTTTGCAATCTGCTTGCAGTCACAGGTTTTTCCAGAAAATCCTCTGCACCAATGCGCATAACATCCACAGCGACATCCACTGAGCTGTGGCCAGTAATGATAATGACAGATGTGGGGAATTTTTCCTGTTTTATCCAGCGCAGGATTTCCTGTCCCTCCATGTCAGGCAATTTAAGATCGAGCAGAATCAAATCAGGTGGGTTTGTGGCTATGACCGCCTTGGCATCCTCTCCTGTAGCCACATGGGTCAGGTTAATCATCTCATTTTTCAGGTATTGCTGAAAGAGTACTGCCTGGGGTTTTGCATCTTCCACTAAAAGTACATTTGGTTTATCGCTCATATTTTTTTTCTTCTTTGTTGATTATTTCAAATTTTTTGGTGGCACGTTCTGCCAGTTGACGGAAGGATTCATTGGCAACGGATGATAGCGATGCAGCTTCTAACAATGCTTGTTGATAAGCACCTTCCTGGCAAAGATTCTCGATTTTACGTGCCACAGCACACAGTTTTATATTGCTATGGGCGGCAGCACTGCTGCCTAGCGTATGGCTTTCAAATTCCAGGGTTTCAATGTCTTTTTCCAAAATGGCATTCTGGATTTGTTCCACCCGCTTGCGGGCATCTTCGATATAAAATATCAGTAGTCCAGGAACAATCTCAGGGGCAGTGTCGTGCGTCAGTTGTTGCAGTACACTTTCATCTACAAACGGGTCCATATGGTTATCTGCGATATTGACAGGGGATGTGTTGGTCTGTGGTATTACTGAGCTTGGCTCAGACTTTTGATCGATGCTGTTACCAATACAGTTGGCGATACAGTGTAACATGGCGGCACGGTCTATGGGTTTGCTCAGGTAGTCATCCATACCTGCCGCAAGAAAGCGTTCTTTATCACCTGACAGTGAATGGGCGGTAAGAGCGATAATGGGAAGTTCGCTCATTTTTCCGGGGAGTTGGCGAATTTCCTGAGTCGCTGTTATGCCATCCATTTCCGGCATGGAAATATCCATCAGTACGATGTCGTAGGGTAGATGACGTACGGCTTCAATAGCTTCCCTACCGTTGGCAACAATATCTACTCGCAAGTTAGAGGATTCCAGAATATTTTTGATGACCATCTGATTGGCGGGGTTATCTTCCGCTAACAGGATACGTGTATTAGCTGCGGGCAGTTGCAGTTGTTCTGTTATTACTTGTTCGTTGCCACATTCTTGTTCTGTTGCCAATTCGAGCATCACATCAAAGAAAAAGCAGCTGCCTTTTCCTGCTTCACTGCTCATGTTAATACTGCCCTGCATAAGTGAAACCAGTCGTTTGCAGATGGCTAGTCCCAATCCCGTTCCTTCATAGGTTCTGGTATGTCCCTGATCTGCCATAGTGAATTCTTCGAACAAGGTTGCCTGGTGTTCCTGAGAAATTCCTATACCTGTGTCCTGCACAATGCAGTGGAGGGTGAACGTTGTATCACCGATGGGGGTGGCAGAAGCTTTGATATTGATTTGGCCATCGTGGGTAAATTTGGTCGCATTATTGCCCAGATTGAGCAAAATTTGGCGTAGCCGGTCTGGGTCACCCTTGGCATAACGTGGTAAATCTGACTCCAGATTTAGTTCAAGGATGATACCTTTACGTTCAGCCTGTAGTTTGAGCAGCTCGATACTGTTCGTCAGTAAACGATGAAGGTCAAAACAAGTATGTTCCAATTGCAGTTTGTCAGCTTCCATTTTGGAAAAATCGAGGATGTCATTGATGATCGTCAGCAGCAGTTCACCAGATTCACGACCCGTGTGTACTAAATGCCGTTGCTGGTTATTCAGAGTGCTTTCCTTGAGTAGACCAAGAATGCCTAATACAGCATTCATGGGGGTACGAATTTCATGGCTCATGGTAGCCAGAAAGAGGGATTTGGCCTGACTGGCAGCCTCGGCTTCTTCCATTGCTTTTTGTAATGTCCTTTCACTTTTTTTGTGTTCAGTGATATCACGCAGGACGCCAACAAACCCGTGCTCTTTTTCCAGTTTCATTGGCGCGATATTGAGTTCCAGTGGCAGTAGAGAGCCATCTTTACGTCGCCCCTGTAGTTCACGATTTTGATTGAAGATGTGGGGTGCATGCAGTTGAAAATTTATGACATAACCGTCGTGTTCTTTTTGTTCTTTTTCAGGCAGAAGCATGGATATATTATTTCCCAATGCTTCTGTAGCCGGGTAACCGAAAATTTTCTCAGCAGCAGGATTGAACGTTTGAATGACACCTTTTTTATTGATAGTGATAATTGCGTCGGCCACTGTTTCCAGAATAGTGCGCTGACGGGTTTCGATTGTTTTTAACGCGGTCTCTGCTTCCATGCGTTCTGCAACTTCCAACTGCAATGCCTGTTGAGCGCGGATATAATCCAGAGTCAGGCCAATGAGTGGAACGGTATAGGCAACGATTTTCAAAAAATGAGCGATATTAAAATGATTATCGAACAATGCTGTAGAGCCAAAGGCCATATGCAGCTGGGTGATAACTTCCGGTACTGCACTGATAATGAGCGTATAGGCGAATAGACTTGGGTGGTGTTTGTACAGGCGGGGAAATATTACCAGCCCGGCAAAGGCAAATAGTACCAGCGGTAGGGCATCATATGGCCGCGTTAAAACAGCATCCGGGTAAGTTGTTTGTGGCAGTTGGATGGATGTGGCGGAAATGTGAATAATGATATAGGCAGCTATCCCAAAAAGCAGACTGATACCAATGACAAAACCAAAACCGGGTTTTTTATTTTTTTCCGGGCTGCGAAATAACACAATGCTGACACCAATGATCATAATGAGCGCATTGAATAAACGGGAGATGGCCCAGGTGAAAGGAATCAGGTCACGGTTGTCTGCCGCAGCATCGAACAGGCGGTCTGCTGCCAGAGTATGGAAAGCATCCATGCAGCCTGCCATAAAGAAGGCCACCCCAATGATGGGGGTAGTGACATCATGAGTGATTCTGTAATGACTGAAGGCTAGAAATACCACGAAGGTTGCCA
>WFQM01000127.1 GCA_015487095.1 Gammaproteobacteria bacterium
ACCCCGATGCTGTTTTTGAAGGTATTGCAGGTCCGCAAATGATTGCCGCAGGGGCCGACAGTCTGTTCCCTATGGATCGTTTGTCGGTGATGGGCATTGTGGAAGTGCTGGGGCGCTATCGTGAACTGTTGGGCATACGCCGCCAACTGGCCACGCATTTCAAACAAAATCCACCGGATGTTTTTATTGGCATTGATGCGCCGGATTTCACGCTGGGCCTGGAAAAACAATTGCGTGTTGCGGGCATTAAAACCGTACACTATGTCAGCCCCTCCGTCTGGGCCTGGCGGCAGCGGCGGGTGAAAAAGATTGCCGCGTCCACCGGTTTGATGTTGACCCTATTTCCTTTTGAAGCGAGCTTTTACCAAAAATATCAGGTACCGGTGCGTTTTGTGGGACATCCACTGGCTGACACGATTCCGCTCGCAGTGGATAAACAGGCGGCGCGACAGCAACTGAATTTGCCAACCGATACTGAAATCCTGGCTCTGTTACCGGGCAGTCGTTCCAACGAATTGCATTATCTTGCACAGCCGTTTATCGAAACGGCTTGCTGGTTGCAGGCACGACGCCCAGGCCTGGAATTTGTTGTGCCATTGGCAAACAAAGAGCGCCGCATTCAGTTTGAACAGGCAATGACAGACATCAAGGCACAGGGCAGGGAGTTGCCCCGGTTGACTCTGGTCGATGGTCAATCGCGTGAAGTGATGGCCGCTGCCGATGTGGTGTTGCTGGCCTCGGGCACTGCCGCGCTGGAGGCCATGTTGCTAAAGCGGCCCATGGTAGTGGCGTACAAGCTGGCACCACTGACTTACTGGCTGGCCAAGCGTCTGGTGAAAGTGGAGAATGTGTCGTTGCCCAATTTATTGGCCAATGAAACTCTGGTGCCGGAATTGATTCAGCATGAAGCAACGCCGGAAAATCTCGGACAGAAGCTGTTAGCCTATTTTGAAAATCCTTCGATAATGGACGACCTGAATCAGCGCTTTACTGACATTCATCAAACATTGCGGCAGGACGCCAGCCAGCAGGCTGCGGACGCCATTCTGCAACAAATCACACAAGCGGCAAAGGTATAACGGGATATGGGTACTCAATCAACACATGGTTTTTCTGATGCTGCATTGTGGGTGGCAGGGGTTGATGAAGTAGGGCGAGGACCGCTGGCTGGCCCTGTGGTAACGGCTGCGGTGATACTTGACCCGGAGCGCCCCATTCCTGGTCTGGCAGATTCCAAAGTGCTCAGTGAAAAAAAGCGTGAGGCGTTGTTTGAAGAGATTCAAATGAATGCAAAAGCCTGGGCTATCGGCCGTGCCGAAGTGGAAGAAATTGACAAAATCAACATCCTGCAAGCGACCATGCTGGCCATGCAACGCGCTGTTGCCGGACTGGCATTGCAACCCGGGCATGTTCTGGTAGACGGCAATCGTTGCCCGGAATTGCCTTGTACTGCCGAAGCTATTATCAAAGGGGATGGTAAAATACCGGCCATCAGCGCGGCGTCTATTATTGCCAAGGTGACGCGCGACCGTGAAATGGTGTTGCTGGATGCCGAGTACCCCGGTTATGGTTTGGCGGGACACAAAGGCTATCCCACCAAAGCGCATATGGCGGCGTTACAGAGTTTGGGTGTAACCCCTATTCATCGACGTTCTTTTGCACCGGTGCGCAAAGCGTTAACATACGGTAAAAACTGAATAAGGAACGGGTTTTCCGTAGTAAAACAAGACTTCCGTTAACGAAACTGATTTAACGGTTGTAGGGACAATACAAAAAAAGAAAAAGGAAAATACGATATGGCAAAGCTACCTCGGCTTACGACTTGGGAGAAGGTTATCATCGGCGCACTGGGCGGTTTGTCTGCGGTGTGTGTTAAGTTTCTTGGTCAGGATTACGCACTGCTTATTGAACAGGGCGCTAATTTGAACGCTGACCAGTGGTTTGCCTTTAAAGTGGGTTATTTTATTTTGACGCCGATCCTGATATTCCTGGGTGCGGTTTTGGCGTGGGTTTCGGACGAACCGAGTCGCATCAAATTACTGGCTATCGCTATCGCTGCTCCGGCAATGATTACAACGTGGTCGGGTGGGATTAAAACCAGTGAAGCTGTTTCAGTGGCAGGTTTCAGTTTTATTTCATCAGCGCATGCGAGTGAGCAAAGTAAAAACACCGAAGATGATGAGTTAACGGTGGTTGACCCGACGAAGCGTACCTCAATGAATTGGTGGAACGCAGGTGTTAGCGGGATAAAAATGTTTTTTGGTTATGGTAAAGAAATTAAGTCGTACTATGTGGTTGCCGGTTCGTTTAAAGATAAGAACAGTGCTTTGAAGCATGCGCAAGCCATAAATAATAGAGACAGTATCTATCGTGCGCATGTGGGGAGTAAAGCCAGGAATGGTTTTTATCCTGTACTACTTGGAGAGGCCGTAACATTCAGTTCGGCAAATACGTTAAAAAAGACCATTGTTGGCCAGAGAATTATTCATGATGCTTATTTGGTGTCATCTGAAAAAATCAAACCGCTCTTGAATTTTGATTTTTAATTTCCATTCCTAATCCGATAATATTGGGATTAGAGAATAATGCGACTTGCTGAGTGCCTGATCGAAGTGCAAGCCGAGTAAAATGCCCCACAACTTTCCTCGTTCAAACATTTTAAATGTGAATTAAGCGTTTACACGGGGGGGTGCAATATCCCACTTTCGAGTCGCCAGGCAAGTTGGACCAGTATTGCTCTCAGGTTACGAGTGAATATTTTGTGCGACTGTGCAATGCGGTGAAAATCTTCTGCCTGTAGTGCTTGTCAAGTCTTGAATGTTCGGCTCTGACACCGGAGAATTGCCCGATGATTTTTACTTTCGTTCATCTGCGCCTGCACACAGAATACTCGCTGGTAGACGGCTTGGTACGCATCAAGCCCTTGGCCAAAGCTGTGGCTGAGAAGGGCATGCCTGCCGTGGCGGTTACCGATCAGAGCAATCTGTTCGCCATGGTCAAATTCTACCGTGCTGCCATGGCGCAGGGCATCAAGCCCATTATTGGCGTCGATATCTGGCTGGCCAGTGGCGATGAGCCCACCCAGCCGCATCGCCTGACCCTGCTGTGCCAAAACAACGACGGTTATCGCAATCTCACTGAACTGGTGTCTCGCACGTATACCGAAGGCCAGCACCGGGGTATTCCTGTTTTGCAGCCCGAATGGCTGGAAGGTCACAGCGAGGGGTTGATCGCGCTGTCGGGTGGACGTGAAGGCGATGTTGGCCGGGCTTTGTTGGCCGGGGACGTAGCGCGTGCTCAGGACTGCCTCGGTCGTTGGCATCGACTGTTCCCTGATCGTTATTATCTGGAATTGCAGCGCACCGGGCGTCCCGAAGAGGAAGACTATCTGCATGCGGCTGTGGCCTTGGCACAATCGGCAGATTTGCCCGTGGTGGCCACCAACGACGTGCGTTTTTTGCAAACCGGGGATTTCGAGGCGCACGAGGCGCGAGTCTGCATCCACGATGGCCGCACGCTGGATGATCCGCGTCGCCCCAAAAATTATTCTGAACAACAATACCTGCGCTCGCCCGAGGAAATGCTCGAATTGTTCAGCGATATTCCCGAGGCGCTGGAAAATACTGTCGAGATTGCCAGGCGTTGCAACGTTGAGCTGACGTTAGGTGAAAACTTCCTGCCGGATTTTCCTATTCCTGATGGTCTTACCGAGGCTGAGTATTTCCGTCAGGAGTCGAGAAAGGGACTGGAGGCACGGCTCGACAGGCTGTTCGACCGTAATGCCCCGGATTTCGCTGATATTCGCAAACCTTATGACGAGCGGTTGGAGGTTGAGCTGGATGTCATCATCGAAATGGGGTTTCCGGGTTATTTTTTGATCGTAGCTGATTTTATTCAGTGGGCCAAAAACAATGGTATTCCGGTGGGCCCGGGGCGTGGCTCCGGTGCAGGCTCGCTGGTGGCTTATGTGCTCACTATCACCGACCTCGACCCGCTGGAATATGAATTACTGTTCGAGCGGTTTTTGAATCCCGAACGTGTGTCCATGCCTGACTTCGACGTGGACTTTTGCATGGAAGGCCGGGACCGGGTCATTGATTATGTTGCCCAACACTATGGCCGCGAAAAAGTCTCACAGATCATTACTTACGGCTCCATGGCCGCCAAGGCCGTGGTGCGTGATGTCGGCCGTGTGTTCGGCCATCCTTATGGCTTTGTGGACCGCATTTCCAAAATGATTCCCTTCGAGGTGGGTATTACCCTCGAACAGGCCATGGAACAGGAAGAGCCCCTGCGCGAACTCTACGAACAGGACGAGGACGTGACCGCGCTGATCGACATGGCGAAGTCGCTGGAAGGCCTCAAACGTAACGCCGGTAAACATGCGGGTGGTGTGGTCATCGCCCCCACCAAACTCACCGACTTCTGCCCGCTGTATTGTGAAGAAGGTGGAGAGAATGTCGTCAGCCAATTCGATAAAGACGACGTTGAGGCGGTGGGGCTGGTCAAATTCGACTTTCTGGGCCTGCGCACCCTGACCATCATTGACTGGGCGCTGGATAATATCGAAGAGCAAAAGGGCAAAGATGCGCGTCCGGACATTGAGTCCATCCCGCTGGACGATGCGCCTACCTACACGCTGCTTAAAGCCTGCAATACCACTGCCGTGTTCCAGCTGGAATCGCGTGGCATGAAAGACCTCATCAAACGCCTGCAACCAGATGCCTTTGAGGAGATTGTCGCGCTGGTGGCGCTGTTCCGACCCGGCCCACTGGGTTCCGGCATGGTGGATGACTTCATCAACGTCAAGCACAAAAAAAAGGCCGCGCAGTATCCGCACCCTGATATCAAATCCATTCTTGAGCCCACCTACGGTGTCATTCTTTATCAAGAGCAAGTGATGCAAATTGCCCAGGTGCTGGCAGGCTACACCCTCGGTGGTGCCGATATGCTGCGTCGCGCCATGGGCAAGAAAAAACCGGAAGAAATGGCCAAGCAGCGCGAATTGTTCACCCAAGGCGCGCTGGAGCGTGGCGTGGAAGAAAAGACCGCCACCTATATTTTCGACTTGATGGAAAAGTTTGCCGGTTACGGTTTCAACAAATCCCATTCGGCCGCCTATGCACTGGTGTCGTACCAGACCGCGTGGCTCAAAACCCATTACCCCGCTGCATTTATGGCGGCAGTAATGTCCGCAGACATGGACAACACCGACAAGGTGGTTACCCTCATCGAAGATGCACGGGAGATGAAACTGGAAGTCGTCTCCCCCAGCGTCAACGCCTGCCATTACAAATTTACCGTGAAGGACGATCAGGGTATTTTTTACGGTCTTGGTGCCATCAAAGGCGTAGGCGAGGGTGCCATTGAAGGTATTATCAACAGCCGTGAGCAGGATGGCCCGTTCCGTGACCTGTTTGATTTTTGCCAGCGTATTGACCTGAAAAAAGCCAACAAACGCACCCTGGAAGGGTTGATCCGCGCGGGTGCTATGGATGATCTCGGCCCCAATCGTGCCACGCTGATGGCCACATTGGAATCTGCCGTGCAGCGCGCCGACCAGCATCACAAGAACCTCGCCAGCGGACAGAATGACATGTTTGGTGTCGCCGAGCCGCAGGCAGAAGAAGAGGCCGGGCAGTTCATTGTTACCAAAGACTGGGACGATGAAATCCGGCTTACTGGCGAGAAAGAGACCCTGGGCTTATACCTCACCGGCCATCCCATTGATCGCTACGAACACGAAATCAACCAGATTGTTTCCCGGCGCATCGCTGAACTCAATCCCAAAAATGATCAAAATATCACCGTTGCCGGGCTGGTTGTGGCCATGCGCACCATGAATACCAAACGGGGTGACCGTATTGCCTTTATTACTCTGGATGATCGTACTGGCCGCCTGGAGCTGGCAGTATTTTCTGAAGCTTACAATCATTACCGTGACCTCATCGCCAAAGACCGTCTACTGGTGGTGGAAGGAGAGGTAAGCCTGGATGATTACACCGGTGGCCTGAAAATGAGTGCCAACAAAATCTACGATATTGACCATGCCCGCGAAGCTTTTGCCCGCCAACTCGTGTTGAAAGTGGATCAGCAAAAGGCAGGCAACGGCTTCGTTCACGGGTTGAGCGAGGTGCTTGGTCCTTTTCGACAAGGTCACTGCCCGGTACGAGTAGACTACCAGCAGGCGGGTGCTTCTGCACAGATTCAGCTGGGTGCAAACTGGCGCGTACGGCCCACTGATGAGCTGATGCGGCGACTGGACGAACTGGTTGGGCGGGAGCAAGTGAAAGTGGAATATTAAAACGACAGAGAAAAGAGGAAAGAGAAAAGAGAAAAGGGTAATATACGGACCACTTTTATCTTTTCCCTTGTCTCTTTATTTTGGATTCTTATGAACCTGAACTTTTTGGAATTTGAACAACCCATCGCCGAACTTGAAGCCAAGATCGAAGAGCTGCGCTACGTAGGCTCCGATGCCGCAATCAACATCACGGAAGAAATTAATCGCTTGCAGGACAAAAGCCGTGAGCTTACCGAGAGCATTTTCTCCAATCTGAACCCCTGGCAGGTGTCGCAGATGTCGCGCCATCCTCAACGCCCCTATACGCTGGATTACATCGAACGCATCTTCACTGATTTTCAGGAATTACACGGTGATCGTGCTTTTGCTGATGACCGAGCCATCGTTGGTGGTGTCGCACGACTGGACGGCAAACCGGTGATGGTGATCGGTCAGCAAAAAGGCCGGGATACCACCGAAAAACTCAAACGCAATTTTGCCATGCCACGCCCCGAAGGGTATCGCAAAGCGCTACGTCTGATGGAAATGGCTGAGCGATTCAAAATGCCGATTCTTACTTTTATCGACACCCCGGGTGCTTATCCCGGTATCGACGCCGAAGAGCGTGGCCAGAGTGAAGCTATCGCACGCAACCTGTTTGTTATGTCGCAACTCAAAACACCGATTATTTGCACCGTCATTGGTGAGGGCGGCTCGGGTGGCGCACTGGCCATTGGTGTGGGCGACCGTATACTCATGATGCAATACGGCACCTATTCGGTGATTTCTCCCGAAGGCTGTTCCACTATTTTGTGGAAGAGTGCCGAAAAGGCGGCTGATGCGGCCGTGGCCATGGGTATTACTTCTGAACGACTCAAAGAACTGGGACTGGTTGACCAGATTGTTGCCGAACCGTTGGGTGGAGCGCATCGGGATATGGATACCGTTGCGTTGAACCTTAAAAATGCCTTGAGCGAAAACCTGGACGTGCTGGAAACTCTGTCAGTGGATGAACTGCTGGATAGTCGTTATGAGCGTTTGATGGCATATGGGAATTTTGAAGAGAATTGAGGGACGGGGACGTTTTTAGATAAAATTCATTCACGCGCTGATAGCGGGGTGAGGTTGCCGGTTGATATATGTGGGTAGGCAGATTAACGCCCGTGTGAATACTGAATCGCTTGCCGCCGTCGTTAAACCGGACACATCAATTGAGGTGAACCGGTTGCTGGAAACGGGCTGGAGTATTCCCTTCTTTTTTAACGTTAATTCAGGTTAATATATCCGTTTATGCGGATGTACGATTTTGTGTCATAGGCATTCGCAGTAGATTCAACTGATTAATTCAGGATTATCATTGGCCTGTTTGTTTTCGGTATCGTGTTCGCCATCAACTCGGCGGTGCATTCCTATTTGATTGTTGCCTGGTCCGGGTGTGACAAAGTGTCAATGAATGTCGGTTTTTATTACATGGCCAATGCTGGTGGGCGACTGACTGGCACCGTATTGTCCGGATGGATATACCAAACCCAGGGACTGGCGGGGTGTTTGTGGCGGGCCTGTTGTCGTTGCGTCGGCCTGCGGGGATGAAAAAAATACACGACCGTAGGCTGGGCACGTAGTTTGTGCCCACGCGTGGTTACGATGTTTTCCTGGCAAGTTTTTTTTCCACTTCCAGTACATGCCGTGTTGTCGTCAGCACGGTATCCGGATTGAGGCTCATGCTGTCAATGCCAATTTCTACCAGAAATTCTGCCATTTCAGGATAATCAGAAGGTGCCTGCCCACACAGTCCCGAATAACGACGGTTACGTTGCGCACCTTCCACGGCGAGTTTAATCATTTGTTTTACACCGGGATCACGTTCATCAAAGTCGAAAGAAATAATCCCGGAATCACGATCTGCACCCAGCGTCAGTTGTGTCAAATCATTAGAGCCGATAGAAAAGCCATCGAACAGTTTGGCGAATTCATCGATAAGAATGACGTTGTTGGGTATTTCACACATGACATAGATTTCCAGTTCATTCTTGCCGCGTTGCAGGCCGTGTTTGGCCATGGCTTGCAACACTTTTTTACCTTCTTCAATGCGGCGACAAAACGGGATCATCAATTTCACGTTAGTCAATCCCATGTCATCACGTACTCGCTTCATGGCTGCGCATTCCAGTGCAAACGCTGCGGCGTAGGCGGGATGGGTATAACGGGCCGCACCCCGAAAACCGAGCATGGGATTATCTTCATGGGGTTCAAAATCGACACCACCGAGCAGGGTAGCGTATTCGTTGCTTTTGAAATCCGATAAACGAACCACCACCGGTTTGGGCCAGAAAGCAGCGGCAATGGTGCCTACACCTTCGGAGAGTCGCTGCACAAAATAATCGGCACCATCGCTATAACCACTCACCAGTGTTTCCAGTGCATCACGGGTGCTGCGTTTGGTGATGCGTTCAGGGTGCAGCAGAGCCATGGGGTGGGCCTTGATGTATTCATTAATAATGAACTCCAGGCGTGCCAGGCCAACACCATCGTTAGGGAGAAAAGAGGTGGAAAATGCCAGATCCGGGTTACCCAGATTGATCATGATTTTTGTTTTGGGGCGGGGCAGGTCGGAGAGGTCGGTTTCAGTGATGCCGTAATCAAGCTCACCACG
Source organism: Gammaproteobacteria bacterium (assembly GCA_015487095.1). Classification (GTDB taxonomy): domain Bacteria; phylum Pseudomonadota; class Gammaproteobacteria; order SZUA-152; family SZUA-152; genus SZUA-152. Next base: position 8,937 of record WFQM01000127.1, read on the forward strand.
GAAGATACGGCCTTCGGTGCCATCTGCACAGGAGATAGTGACCATTGCTCCTTCTTCAATGTTTTGTGTTGCATTGTCGCAGCCAACCACGGCAGGGACGCCCAGCTCGCGGGCAATGATGGCAGCATGACAGGTGCGTCCTCCGCGATTAGTGACAATGGCTGCGGCGATTTTCATTATCGGTTCCCAGTCGGGTGTGGTGGTGTTGGCTACCAGCACATCGCCGGGGTTGAATTCATGCAGGTGGGTAACATCTGCAATATAGCGTGCATGTCCTGTGGCAATTTTGGTGCCCACGGCGTAACCGCACGCGAGAATTTCACCTTGTTGCCTTAGGTGGTACTGACGCAGTATATTGCCCTTTTTTTGTGATTCCACCGTCTCCGGTCGTGCCTGCACCATATACAGTTCACCGTCGATGCCGTCTCTGGCCCACTCCATATCCATGGGGCGGGTTTCGCCTGCTTTTTCAGTGTAGTGTTTTTCTACTTTAATGGCGTAATTTGCCAGAGTGAGCACATCTTTATCACTGAGGCAGTAACGCTGGCGGCCAACTTCGGGTACTGGCACGGTGCGGGTGACTTCTTGCGAATCATCCGTAGCGTAGATCATTTTGATTTGTTTACTACCGCGATTGCGACGCAAGACGGTACGATGACCTGCCATGAAAGTGGGTTTGTGTACATAAAATTCATCGGGCTCCACGATACCCTGCACCACTGTTTCGCCCAGGCCGTAGGCAGCGGTGATGAAAACCACATCACGAAAACCGGTTTCGGTATCCAGTGAAAACATGACACCACTGGTATCCAGGTCCGAACGCACCATTTTCATGATGCCAATGGACAGGGCTACCTCGAAATGCTCGAAACCGTTGTTAATACGATAGTGAATGGCACGATCGGTAAACAACGATGCAAAGCACTGGCGACAGGTATCCAGCAGTTGTTCATCGCCACGGATATTGAGATAAGTTTCCTGTTGGCCTGCGAAGCTGGCCGTGGGTAAATCTTCAGCTGTGGCTGAGGAGCGCACCGCCAGACTCAGACTGTCACCATATTCTTCCTGTAACAGCCGGTAGGCATCCAGAATTTGCTGCTGCAAAGTGTTTGCCAATGGCGTATCGTAAATAATTGCACGAGCTTTGGTGCCACGACGGGCAAGATCATCCATATCATCGGGGTCTAGTCCCTCCAGTGTCGCTTTCAATGCACCCCAGCTATCGGCCTGGGTAAGTCCGTCGCGATAAGCTTCGGCGGTTATGGCAAAACCATTGGGGACTTTAATGCCTTGTGGCCTGAGTTCCTGATACATCTCACCGAGGGAAGCATTTTTGCCCCCCACCAGAGGGATGTCATCGATGCCGATTTCGTTAAACCAACGGATGTAGTGATGCATATTGACTTCTCCTGTCAAGCGTCCGGTGCTATAGGCAGATGGGCTTTTCATTCTCGGGCAGCCTCATCACTATGGGTGATCCTATTCTCTTGGGTTCCCTTAAAACAACCCGGGTAATTCAGTAGCGCGGCCCATTGACAGAGACTGGCTTTCTCTGGTGCTTCTTTGTATCTATACCCGTGGCGTTTGGGATTTAGGTTTAAGTGTGCGTCATATTTATTTCATGGCACCAACAGTAGGCGCTTTAGGCGAGGCGAAATGACGAGTAATAGTCGTTCTATTGCGAGGACAACAATGCAGTCACGGGATAAAGAGGGCATGCACACGACCCAAATCTCGGGGGCTTACCCCCGAGCTGGATATCTCTGTGATATGCATAAATGCACAGAGTCTCTAAATCTTTTTAAGGGTTTATCGCAAAGCGGTGGCGCTTTTGGGTACTTAAAACCCGGTCGCTTGCGGCCGAGATTTTTACGCATTTGATTTGAGTGGTTTGGATGTTTTCGCTACGATTCAACGGATGTATTAGGTTAAAGACTGCCCGGATAAAGCGGCTTTAATCCATCATCATAGTGTTGTCCGGCAGCTTTCTTTTCTTGCAGACCATGTTTGAATACATCCCATAACGTGTTGCCGTTCCAGTCCGTGGTTTCAGCAGAGTAGAGGCTGCGGTCAAGTTCACGAAGTGGTGTTTGTCCGGTTTCGATGCGTGCCGCAAGCACACTCAGGCTGTGCGGTGGATCGTCGGGCCAATAGCTATGACCAAGTTTCAGCAATGCCTGGGCAGCGGTATGACGGTCATTGGCTGCGCAGGCTTTTTCCAGTTCGCGCAGGGCAGATTTTCGATCTGTTGGATGAGGTTGTTCAATGGCGGGCAATCCGTTTTCATCAGTAACCGGTGCATGGACTCGCTGCTGTTTTTTTGCCCGTCGAACCCCTATCGCCCATAGCAGGACAAGGGCTAACAATATTCCGCCACCCACTATCAGCCAGCGTGGGTTATTCTGCGCGGTGTCTTCTGCTTGAGAGCGCGTCTCCTGCGCTTCGCTCATTGCACCAGAAGCAGTGCCGGGTTGTACAGTGAATTGCCAGGCGGGCAGGGTGGTGCTGGCGGGTTTGTCCTGGCGCGTATTCCACCAGTTGAGAGTAACTGGTGGAATATCCAGTGTGCCCTGTGCGTTGGGGATATAGGTCAGGGTACGGGTGCGCAGGCCATAGATGGTTTTGCCATCGGTGCGATTTTCCTGCGTGGGTGTCTCCGGGTATAAGCGGGTATTGGCGGGTTCGGCAATATTCAGCTCAGGGATTTGGGAGCTGGACAGTCCCATGACTTGAATCGTAATGGTGCGTGTGATCGGTTCGCCGACAACAAACTGCGGAGGGTTTTCCGTCCAGCTGTCACCGAGTTCTATGGTTTCGGCTGGCAGCCATGGATTACTGGCGGTGGTAGGGCGTGGTTTGATGACCATGTCGATGGCGCGACTGCGAATGTTAACGGGTTGACCAGGGTTGGCGAACGGGTCGCTCAACAGCCCGTTGCGGAAAAAAGGGTCATTGGCAAAAGGGCTGTTGGTGAGAAATTCATCCATTGGGTTGCGTGGGCGGCGATTGCGTTGCTGTTGCTGCACGGCGATACGGCCTTGAAAACGAGTGGGTGGAATTGACAGGTTGCCGCTTTTTTCTGCGGAGATGACGTAGTTACGCTCGATGACCCGATATTCGCGGCCATTGCGTACGGTAGTGTAGCGCTTGTCTTCGCCGAGGCGTTCCACCACGGCATTTTCCACTTCGGGGGCGCTGATTTCACCTTCTTGCAGGCGGTTGTTGTAGTAGAGGCGCACGGTATAGGGTATTTGTTGTTGCACATACACCGGTTTATCACCCGTGCCGATTTCGCTTTCGATGAATACGTGCTGACCGATTTCCAGCGCCGGTTGTTGCGGTGCTTCGTTGACCGTCAGTGTGATGGCATTGGTACGTTGCCCGTTAACGTCGATGGGCGGGATGCGCAGCTGGCCCTCGCGACGGGGTTGTAGTTGTACGTGCCACTGAATTTTATCACTGCGCCGACCGTTGAAGATGCGCACCTGGGTGCTGGTGCGGGTGCCCAGTACCTCGAAATCCTTTTCCAGAGGGGAGAGGTCCGGTTGCTGGCCGGATGACTGGCCGTCGCTTTCGATGGTCAGGACGAAGATGTCATCGCTATAAATGGTGTCGCGGTCAAGGCTGGCACGCACGGCGGCTGTACCAGGGGCTGTTACTAACAGCAGTAACAGTGCCAGTAAAGTGATTGGCCACAGAGGCCGACGACGCGGGTTTTGCGTCGGATTGTTTGGCCGGATGTTCATTGTGTGTTCTCCATGACTGATATTGCTACTTGATGATCAAGGTCTGGCATCTATCCGGGTAGGGTGGAACAAAAAAATCCATGAACACCCTAATTCTATCATCTAGCCGCTTAGGGCGTAACTTGATGGCTATGGGGGATAAGGGTGTTACGGTGACCGTTTTTTCGACCTTCGCCCCGACCCTCTTCCAATTCAGGAAGAGGGTGTAGAGTTAACAACCTTTGTTGATAGTCTTCAGCAGTCGAGCAGCATAATATGAGAAAATGGTTATTGGTATTGGTAGATATCCACGGTTTTATCATTCACGACAACAAGCAATTTGTCGGCTTTCAGGTAAGCAAACAA
>WFQM01000128.1 GCA_015487095.1 Gammaproteobacteria bacterium
ATGTAAAACTGTTGTTGCGGTGCATCCGGTGCGTCGCTTTTATTGGTTTTATCTCTGGATTTTTGATAGGCGTAATTAGCGAGAATATCCAGCGTATAAGTGGCGGACCATTGCATTTCAAGTTCAAAACCACTGCCTTCCTGTCGGCCAACATTCTGCGCTTTAGGAACGCCGCCACTGGAGACATACACTATTTGATCGTCAATTTCATAGGCGAAAATACTGGCGGCGTATCGCTGGTCAAATGTGTGCTGATAATCCATGGCCAGTTCCAAGGTCTGGATGTTTTCTGGTTTGAGGTTTTCATTACCCCGTTTCACCGGGTTATTTTGAGCATAAAGCTCCTGAAATGAGGGCGCGCGAAAGGCTTGCCCATAGAGCAACTTGGTACTGAGACTGTAACTGGGGTGCCAAATCAAGGCAGCACGGGGGTTGAAGGTATCACCGAAGTCTGAATAGCTGTCATAACGTATGCCTGCCGTCAAATCCCAATCTGCTGCCAGATACCACTCATCCTGCATGGATAAATAATAAACAGTTCTGTTTTCATCAGGCACAAAATTATTATCAGTACCACTGACATCGGTGAGAGTTCCGTCAATCGTTGCTACCGCACCATCAATGACGCCCGGCCCATAATTTTTTGTTTCCCTGCCTTGTAACTCGGAATAAAATGCACCCGCCGCAAACCGCCAGCGGTGATTCTCCAGCCCCGTCCAGAATACTGCGGCATCAGCCCGATAATGCTGTTCATAAATTTCAGGATTACCAATCATGCCGTCGGTAAAGGTAACTGTCGGAGGTGCTCCTAGCGTCAAGTCCAAGTTGCCGTCTGGCGCAATCGGAAGCTGGGCACCTTGCGGGAACAGCACTTGTTTTGACGCAGTATTGATATCCATAAAGCTGACTCTGGATTCAAAATCAAAATCGGGTGCGATATTGTCATTTTTGTAGCTGGCGTCAATGAGCCAGTTATCTGTGTCAGCATACCCTTTCAGGTCAAGCGCCTGGGCAAGCCCCGAACCTACACCAAGGTCTTTTTGTCGCCAATTCCAGGCGCGTAACTGCCAGTTATCCCAGCTGAACTCTATTCGGGTATCCAGTCTTTTTGCACGGGTATCCAGCGGGCCGGGAGCCAAGGAGGCATTAGTTGTATTGGCATTATCCCAAAACGTCTGGGCATCTGCGTCAATAATCCGACCATCATCACCGTCTGTTCCTGAATATTGCATGGAAAAAGCGATGTCGAGGTCATCATATGTTTTGCCATGCAAAATTGCGGTTTGCACGGTGCCAAACGAGCCTGCGGTGGCAGAGATGCTGGTGCCATCCATTTCTGCGGCGGATTTGGTGATGACGTTGATCACACCTGCGAAGGCATCTGCCCCATAGACGGCGGACCCCGGTCCACGGATGATTTCTACCCGTGCAATATCTGCAATGGGCAGGGTAGACAACAAGCCCCGGTCACCCTGCCACATCTGGGTGATGGGCACGCCGTTCACCAGCATTAGCACATGCGGGCCAATGTCGGACTGTATGCCGCGTATGGAATAAACCGGTGTTAACCGAACAGACGAAAGAGTGACATGAAGCCCGGGTACGGATTCAAGCACCTGATCCAGATTCAGGGCTCCCATTTGTGCAATATTTTCTGCGGTGATAACGGTGGCCACGGCGGGTGCGCGGGACAGTTCTTTTTGTCCGCCGGTGGCGATGCTGACGAATTGTGCGTCGAAGGTTAGGGCGATGTCTTCTTCAGGAACGGGTTGTGCGTAGGCTATGCTGCTTGCGCAAAAAATGAGCAACAAGGGCAGCGTCTTTGCGGTATATGTTGTACTATTTTTTATATTCACGGGAGATCATCTGTTTTTGATAGAAGATATCTGTGCTTGCCTTTATGAATGCAAGGCGCATTATTTTTGTGTTGTAGAGCTTTACAGTATGAGCGCTCAGAGTCAATAACCCGAAAAGCATATTCGTATATCTTATTTGTTCCCTGACAACATTCTATTAGAATTCTTTAGTAAATCTATATGACATGCAGTAAAGTTTGGTATTTACCCTGTCGATTGATGCAATAAATACTGATAGTCAATCTTCATTAAACCATTAGACTTCCGCAAAAGGTGCATTTTTCACATGCATTTATGGCGCTGTCTAACTAAGATAGGGCGTTTGTTACCCTAAATATGCTGAATGTACTTATTTTTCAAAGCGTGCGGAACAACACAAAAATTTGACACATGGACTTGATCATATCCAAACTCGTTGCTCCGGGATCTGCTCGAAATCCGGTTATTTCAATCGTTTACGGGAAGTCACGGCAAGCTTGGTGTGGTGGATTGAAGCTAATGGAACAGCGGTGATGTATTTGAACGCTAACGTTAAGAGGCCAGGGCTCGCCCTTGCCTGCTCCTGGCTGTGCCTGGTTTTATTTCAGGCATCTGTCAATATAAGCCACGCGGCTGAACCGCGCATTGCGGTTATCTATCCCGTTGTGAAAAAGCCATACAGTACGGTTTTTGAGCAGATCATTGCTGGTATTGCTGCTGAGGCAAAAACGGGCATCAGCCAATATGGGTTGGAGGGAATGGATGAAGAACAAGGTGCGGTGATACAGGAATGGCTGTTGGGGCAGAAATCTGACGCCATTGTGGTATTGGGTCGCCGTGGCATCGAAGCCGCCCGAAACCTGGAGCTGTCGATACCATCGGTCTTCGGTGGTGTTTTATATGTTTCGAATACCATGCTGGATAACGCCGTTGGCATCAGTTTAACGCCGGGGCCGAAACAACTTTTTAGCCAGCTTAAACAACTTTCTCCAAGAACAAAGCGTATTTTTGTTGTCTACAACCCGGCACGCTATCAGTGGTTAATTGATTTGGCCAAGCCTGCTGCTGCGGCTCTTGGTATTACTTTGGTGACGAAAGTGGCCGAGGGGCTTAGGGATTCGGCTCGAATCCATCGAGATATATTAAAGCAGGCCAAAAGACGAACGGATTCTGTGTGGTTGTTACAGGATTCGAGCATCATGGGTTCAAATACAATTTTGCCGATGATTTTAAAAGAGTCCTGGAATAAAAAACTCATTGTGTTTTCCAGCAACCCGAGCGATGTTCCGCGTGGGATTTTATTTTCATTTTATGCGGATAATAAAGCGCTGGGACGAAACCTTGCGAAGCTGGCGCTTGATCAATTGAATCCCCGTCAGCAATCCAGTGCTTTTATATTACCGCTTCCAAATGCTTTAAGTGCCGTTAATCTTCGTACTGCCGGTCACTTGGGATTGCATATTCCATTTGAAGAACAAAGAAAATTTGGCTTGGTCTTTCCTCGGAAGTAAATGAGCGCGGGTTGATGAAAAACATTCCAAAAAATGTGCTAAAAAGATTAGCGACCCCTAAAAATATGCTGAAAAAATTAGCGGCTCCTAAAGGCAGTTTTCTTTACCAGTTAACGGTGTCATTTATCGTTGGCATCATGACGTTGATTTTGCTGGCTTCCATTGTGACTTCATGGCTTGCCAGCAACAGAACCAAAAGTGATCTAATAAAGCAGGGACATCAGATTACGGGGAATCTGGCACGACAAAGTACCCTGGCCCTTTTATACGGGGAGGGTGAGAATGCAAAGGATGCTGCGCGTGGCGCATTGGCATTCCCGGATGTTTTGGATGTGTATATTTACGATACCCGGTTCCGCTTAATTCTTCATGAAGGGAAAAACTTTAAGCCGGAAATAATATATTTCTCTCCAATCGTGAATACCAATACGTTAATTCTTGACGAGGAAACACACTGGCGATTTCGGGCTCCTGTTTATTCTCAAGTTTTACAGGACAATGAATTTGATGTGCAGGGGGCGGACACAAAACCGGAGCTGTTAGGTTATGCCGATGTTGTATTAAGTAAAGATACTTTAGTAGACACCACAACTAACATCTTTGTTGTCAACAGCATTATCTTTTTTTCGTTAGCCATGATTCTTCTCCTGGTGTTGCGCTTTATGGCAAAGAAGATAATCCAGCCTCTCAATAAGCTATCCAGCACAATGTACAATGCTGAATCAGGTGTTGAAAATGCGTATGCCGATGAAGAAGACGGCCCGCAAGAGGCGAAAGTCATCGCTCATGCGTTTAATCAGATGATCAAGGCAATTAATGAAAGAGACAAAGAGTTAAAAAACCAGAATCTTACACTGGAAAATCGCGTTAAAAACAGAACGGTGGAACTGGCGGAGGCCCGCGATAAGGCTATTGAGGCGAGCAAAACCAAAAGCCGTTTTCTGGCAAACATGAGCCATGAATTACGCACGCCTTTAAATGCCATTATCGGTTATAGCGAGTTGTTAATGGAGGACGCTATCGATAAAGATAATCAATCGGACTATAGCGATCTCCATAAAATCCACAGTGCAGGCGTGCATTTATTATCGCTGATCAATAATATTCTGGATTTATCAAAAATTGAGGCGGGAAAAATCGATTTATATTTAGAGGCGTTTATGATTAAAACGTTGATTGCTGATGTCCTGTTGGTTATTGAGCCTCTGGTAAAGAAAAACAACAATACTTTCCGGATTGATTGTCCGAAGGATATTGGTTCTATGTGTTCTGATGAAACAAAAATACGTCAATCTCTGTTAAATCTAATTAGTAATGCGTGCAAATTTACCAAAAATGGAGAGGTGATACTTGTTGTTCGCCCCCACAAAGTAGGTACACGCGAGGGTGTCAGTTTCCAGGTTTCTGACCAGGGAATTGGCATGACGGAAATCCAGGTCGGCAACTTGTTCCGGGAGTTTACTCAGGCTGACTCATCAACAACCCGGGAATACGGAGGAACTGGCCTTGGCCTTGCCATTAGTAAACATTTTTGCGAAATGATGGGGGGGTATATCCGCGTAAAAAGCGTGAAAGATGAGGGGTCTGTTTTTACAATGTATTTACCAAG
>WFQM01000129.1 GCA_015487095.1 Gammaproteobacteria bacterium
AGACCGATGACGTTGCATTTCAGTTGCAGCTCGGCACAGGCGGTGAGTGTGCCCAGCACGCTGGCAGCACCGCACATGTCGTATTTCATTTCGTCCATGGTGGCGGAGGGTTTGATGGAAATGCCACCGGTATCAAAGGTGATGCCTTTGCCCACCAGCACAACAGGTTTTTCTTTGGCCTTGCCGCCTTTGTATTCAGCGATGATGAACTTGGGTGCCTCGGAGGAACCGGTAGTGACAGAGAGCAGGGCTCCCATGCCCAGTTTTTCCATTTGTGCCTTTTCCAGCACCGAGACTTTGAGTGGCGCATATTTTTTCGCCATGGCGCGGGCCTGTTTGGCGAGGTAGGTTGGCGTGCAAATATTGCCGGGCAGGTCGCCCAGGGATTTGGCCAGCATTACACCTTCGGCAATGGCTTCGCCTTCGCGCACTGCGGCTTCACCGTTGGGCAGGTCGCTGCGTTTGGGCACCATCAAGGTGAGTTTACGCAGGGGGCGGCGCAGGTCGTCTTTTTTGGACTTGAGCTGATCAGTGCGATGCAGGGCTCCGCGTGTGACTTCTACCGTGTTGCGGACTTTCCAGTGCAGGTCGCGCCCTTTGACGCTGAGTTCAGTGAGGTAATCAGTGCATTCCATGGAGCCGGTTTCGTTGAGGTGGGTAACGGCAGTGCTGATGATGCGCTGATATTCCTTGTCACCGATTTCCCGTTCCTTGCCGCAGCCGACCAGTAGTATGCGTTCGGCCAGCGCTTTGGGTACATGATGCAGCAGGAGAGTTTGTCCAATGTGGCCTTCGATATCGCCACGTCGCAGTAAGGCCGACAGGTGGCCGCCACTGGCTTCATCGAGGCTTTCTGCGGCGGGACTGAGGCGTCGGGGTTCGAATACACCGACGACGACACAAGCTGAACGTTGTTTGGTCGGGCTGCCACTTTTTACGCTGAATTCCATGGTGATGATTACCTGAATGTGGATGAATGTAGGGTTGGCGGGCAATGATCAGGTCATTGCAAATTTGTTGTCAAGTGTACTCGAAGCCTGAGGCGATGGCACGGGTGATGGGAGCGGAGGCAAGCCCCGAATAGGTGTACTATACCGGTCTGATATCAGCAGCCCATGGACTATAAAACAAAAAGTGATTATTGAGCGTTATCTGGTGCGGGAAGTCCTGCAAACTTTTTTGGCGGTACTGGTGGTATTACTGCTGATTTTTATGGGGCGGTATTTTGCGCTGTATCTGGCGGATGCTTCAGCAGGTGAAATTTCTGGTGACATTGTCGCCGAGATGCTGTTTTTGCGCACCATTACATCACTGAGCGTGATGCTGCCTTTCAGTTTGTTTGTGGCGGTGCTGCTGGCATTTGGGCGACTCTATAAAGACAGTGAAATGACAGCCATGGCGGCTTGTGGTATCGGCCCGGCGCGCGTATTGACGACGGTCACTCTGATTGCTTTGGTGTGCAGTGTGCTGGTGACAGGGCTGTCATTCTGGGGTACTCCCTGGGCACATGAAAAAGCCTTGCAGGTGCGGGAACAGGCACAATCCGGCACTGCTTTTGAGGCAGTGGCAGCAGGCCAGTTCAACAAGATTGGCAGTGATGATCAGGTGTTTTATGTGGAGAGTCTGTCGGATGACAAAACCCAGTTGCGTAATGTCTTCATTCAGGTGCGCAGAACAGATGGACAGATGGATATTTTTTCGGCGCGTAGCGGCTATCAACAGGTGGACCCGATCACGGGTGTCCGTTATCTGGTGCTGGTAGATGGCTATCGCTATCAGGGGCTTCCCGGCAGTGTTAATTTTAAAATCCACCAATATGAAAAAAGTGCAGTGCGTCTGGAAGAGCTGGAAGCGGCTCCTTTGCGGCGGACTCACTGGGCCATTCCCAGCAGTGATTTATGGGGCTCGGCTCGGTTGGCTGATCAGGCGGAGTTGCAGTGGCGTTTTGCCATGCCACTGGCAACCGTGTTGCTGGCGGTACTGGCGGTATTGGTGAGTCGCACATCGCCGCGACAAGGCCGTTTCGCCAAACTGTTTATTGCCATTCTGGTTTTTGTCACTTATTACAACAGCCTCGGTGTTGCCATGTCCTGGGTGCAGCGCGGAGTGGTTTCTCCCGTTGTAGGTTTGTGGTGGGTGCATGTCTTGTTGTTGATGTTGGTGCTTGTATTGGTGGTACGTTATTGGGGGGCGCGCTGGTTGTGGAGCCGGTTATTGCGGCGTGAACCTTCACCGGCACCAGTGGCGCAATAACCATGCAAATACTGGATCGTTATATTGCAAAAAGTGTTGGTTTCAGCACCTTACTGGTACTGAGTGTGCTGCTGACACTGTTTACCTTTTTTGCCTTCATGGATGAAGCGGGACAAATTGGCAAAGGACGTTATGGCACTTGGCAGGCTTTTCAATATGTATTGCTGACCGTGCCGCGTTTGGCATATCAGCTCTTCCCCATTTGTGCCCTGTTAGGTACGACGATTGGCCTGGGTATTCTGGCCAGCAACAGCGAATTGGTGGCCATACGAGCGGCGGGTGTGTCTCTGACACGCATTATTGTCTCGGTGATGAAAATCGGACTGCTCTTTGTCGTGTTGACGATAATCATCGGTGAAGGTGTGGCACCTGCCGCAGAACGTTATGCACAAACACTGCGCTCTGTTGCCATGTCAGACAAGCTGACCTTGCGAGGGCGGGAGGGTTTATGGGCTCGGGATGGCAACAGTTTTGTGAACGTGCGTCATATTTTGCCGGGCGAACGTCTGGGGAAGATCTACATTTTCGAGCGTGATGCCATGCATCGTCTGGTCAAACTGGTACGGGCTGATTCGGCGGTTTACCGTAATGGTGGCTGGGTATTACAGAAGGTGCTGAGCAGCGATATCAGTGAGCAGGGTGTGACTTCCGCACGGGTTGACGAGGCACCCTGGCAGACCAACCTGAGTCCGGATTTATTGAGTGTGGTTACCGTCAAACCCAATACGCTGTCGATTTTGGGTTTGTACGACTATGTGCAGTATCTGAACGATAACGGTCTTGATGCGGCTGTTTACGAGCAGGCCTTGTGGGGCAAAGTGGTTGCGCCTTTGGTAACTGCGGTGATGGTGTTTTTATCCATCCCCTTTGTCTTCGGTCCTCTGCGCTCGGTGGGAGTGGGGCATCGCATTCTGGTGGGCACGCTTGCAGGTGTGGGATTTCACATTCTCAATCAAATGTTCACCTATATGGGGCTGGTGTTTAATTTTAATCCGTTACTGAGCGCACTGGCCCCGGCAATGCTGGCATTTATGGCTGGCTATTATATGTTACGTCGTTTGTATTGATTGTCAGTTTGTCATATACCCGTGGCGTTTGAGATTTAGGTGTCAATGTGCGTCATATTTATTTCATGGCAAGGCGAAATGACGAGTAATAGTCGTTCTATTGCGAGGAATTTCAACGCAGTCATGGAATAAAGAGGGCGTGCAGTGACACCTAAATCTCAATCACCATGGGTATATGTCTGGAATACCAGGCTCAATCCAGCCCAGGGTTATTTTTGATGCCCTTGATGTTGGGAATATTCAGTTTGTTCACTTTCACGGTGTCCTGCTTACGGATGTAATCAGCAACCACGTCCCAGGCAGGACGACCCTCGCGATTGGGTTCCACACTGGCCCAACCAGCGACACGGTATTTTTTACTGGCTTTTAATGGCTTGCCATTAACTTCCATATCAGTAATGCGATTACCAATGGTTTTGGTGGGATCAATGCTGAATTTCAGCCCGCCCACACGCACCATGTCACCACCTTGCTGATAATAGGGGTCAGTATTGAAAAGATTGTCCGCCACATCTTCCAGTATCAATTTGATGTTTTCCCCGGTTGTCTGATTGAGGGTAACGGTAGGATAGGTGATGGCGGTTTGCGTCATTACGTGCTCAAAGGTGATGGGTTCTCCGGGTAAGACACTGACACCCCAGCGGAAGCCGGGTGAGAAGGCGATGTCAGCATCCTGTGCATCAATCAGTGCATCCAGAATCAATTGATCAAATGAGCCATTGAAATTACCACGACGGTAAAGCAGCTCATCAGCCACACCCAGTTTTTCTTCCAGTTTTGCTTTAAAGGGTTTGCGGACTTTGGCGATATGTGCGGCCATGGCGGCATCGGGTTCCAGCAGGTTGGAAAAAATCGGTAACAGGCTGTAGCGATAACCCTGTACCTTGCCTTTGCGTACGTCAAAATCCAACACGCTAAGAAATTTTCCATTGGAACCAGAGTTGATGACCAGTGTAATGCCCCCGGCATTTTTTACTTCCACCGGCCTGGGTACGGCATCATGTGTGTGGCCACCCATGATGGCATCTATGCCACGCACACGACTGGCCATTTTCAAGTCAACATCCATGCCGTTGTGGGAGAGCAGGATCACGACTTGCGCGCCGTCAGTGCGTGCGGCATCCACGGTTTTTTGCATCTTGTCATCACGAATGCCGAAGTTCCAGTCGGGTACCATGTGACGTGGGTTGGCGATGGGTGTGTAGGGAAAGGCCTGACCAATGATGGCCGTGGGTACACCGTTAATTTCCTTGATGACGTAAGACTTGAAAACGTCTTCTTCCCACTGATTGTCGATAATGTTTTGCGCAAGGAAATCCATGTGGCCATCGAGATCTTTTTCGATGATTTCTTTGACACGGTCAGCACCGTAGGTGAATTCCCAGTGCCCGGTCATGGCATCAACACCCAATAGTTTAGTGGCATCAACCATGTCCTGTCCGTTGGTCCACAGTGAAGTGGCAGAGCCCTGCCAGGTATCGCCGCCATCCAGTAGTAGTGATTCCGGGCGTTGTGCGCGAATGTGTTTAATCAGTGTGGCC
>WFQM01000130.1 GCA_015487095.1 Gammaproteobacteria bacterium
AAGCGTATCACCCATACGGTGAGTTCAAAATGTTCGAAAAAGTCATTTAGATTGAGTGCATTAGACGTTCGCAGTAGGCTCAACTGATTAATTTAGGTTTAACTCAGGTAGACCATAAGTTGAGTAGAAAATGCTATCTCCAAGCGCCAAATGTTGACAAATAACGAACAAGCTAAGGAATGGAACACAATAACTTATATAAGTGGCGTTCTGATTTAGTTCGTATTCGTTCGTTCTGATTGAACAAAAGTGCAGGAATAGTCGTTCTATTCCGAGCTTTTGCGATTGAAGAACGGGCGAAGGCGGGCTGAAGCAGAGGTGCCAATTGTATGAGTTATTGTGTTCCATTCCTAAGTTAAGTGCAGAGGCATGTTTTTTTATGCGCAAGAAAAACATTCGCTGCGCACGAAAAAAGAGGATGAAAAAGGGAATGTAGTCCGATGTTATTAAGCTAAAAAATGATAACTGCTCAGCCTGACTTTTAGAGACGTATGACACTATCAAGCCAAGTGTTGTAAACGCAAAGGGCGCAGAGGCGCAAAGAACGCAAAGTTCATACTGTTTTTTCTTTGCGCTCTTTGCGTCTTCGCGAACTTTGCGTTAAATACTCAGTAATAAATTTGAAATTTGAATGAGCACCTCATGAAATACTGGATTTGACAAAGCGACAGGCTTCCAGGCAGCCCCGGTTTTTGACCAAGCGCGCTTAACTCAATGGCATTGGCATTGGAATATGATCTATGTATGTTCCGTAGTTTGCCACTGCACCGCATCACGATAGGCTGGATGACTGGCCATAAATTCCTCATGCCGCCCCACGGTGAGACTGCCATCGGCTTCAAAATAAATTACCCGGTCTGCGGTGCGAATAGATGAATAACGATGAGCGATCAACAACGTTGTGCGATGGGCACGCAAAGCATCCAACGCCTGAACAATCACCTGCTCGGACTGACTATCCAACGCCGACGAGGCTTCGTCCAGAATCAAAACCGGCGCATCACGCAAAAAAGCCTGCGCAATGGCAAGGCGTTGTTTTTGACCGCCGGACAATTCCACACCACCCGCACCCAATGCTGACTCCAACCCCTTTGGCAAAGCGTCAATAAACCCCCAGGCATGGCTGCGCTGGCAAGCGGTAATCAACTGTTCCTCTGTTGCATCCGGTCTGGCCATCAGCAGATTGGCACGGATCGTATCGTTAAGCACAAACGACTCCTGCCACACTACTGCTACATTCTGGCGCAGTGAAGCAATATTCACCTCCCGCAAATCTTGTCCATCAATGGCAATACACCCCTGCTGGGGATCATAAAAACGTAACAGCAACATTGCCAAAGTAGACTTACCCGCCCCACTGGGGCCCACCAACGCCACCGTTTCACCCCCCCGAATATGTACCTGTGCATGATGTAAAACTGTCGCCCCACCAGGGTAGGCAAACGACACTGCATCGACATCAATCTGCCCCTGGCTCACGCACAAATCCGGCGCAGCAGGCTTGTCCTCCACCGCTGGTTCTGCATCCATCATCTCCAGAATACGCAACGCGGCAGGCACATTACCAGCATACTGAAATGCGATGCCCGCCAAACCACGCACCGGCATACTGAGATATCCCATATACAACAAAAAACTCACCAACAAACCCACTGGCATTTCACCACTACGCACATCATCCAAACCAAACAGCGCGACCATCAAGCCCGCCAGATAAATCAACAACGTGAAACTCACACCAAAGGCCACGCTCAGACCACGCTCGCGTATCGCCCAGGCACTGACCCTAGCAAAGACCTTTTGATGCATCGCCGTTACGTGGTGCTCAGCCGTATTTGCACTCACCCCCCGAAAATTTGCCAGCCCCTGCTCCTCAAAAGCCAATAACTTCCCGTTAGTCTGTAAAAAACCCTCCGTTGCACGCCGTTTGCGTTCTGAAAAAAAACGCTGATGCAACACAAACAAGGGCACAGTAGCCAAAGCAATCAATGCCAGACGCACATCAATCCAAAACAACATCGTGGTGTACAAAACAAGCGTCAGCACATGGGAAACCAGCATCAACCGCGCCTCCACCAGAATAGTGCTGACGTGATCCACATCATTACTCAAACGGGCCAACAGATCACCACGCGCCACCTGCCCCGCTACCGGAAAAGATAAATGCAGCAAACGTGAAACGATTGCATTGCGCAACCGACCGATAAAACGCAGCCCCAGCCAATTAGTCAACCAACCACCACCCAGTTGCGCCGCCTGATTCACCAGCAACACAACGGTGAACAAACCCAGCACCATCGGCAACGCATCATACTGCCCTGATTGAATCAAACTCAGTGGCTGGCCCATAAGCCAGATCATTGCCGTATTGGTAATCACGGCAATAACGATGGAAAAAATATCTAACGTGAAATAACCCTTATCAGGTCGAGTATATTTACTGAATCGGCTGTAGTGTTGGTACAACTCTGCCCAACTGGGTTTAGTAGAATGATGTGTAGACTTCTTAAAGACTTGTTCAGGCATTCGAGGAGGCTTCCTGCGTTTACCTGGCAATCTAACACAATGATAAACAATACCCCGGAAAATAATTAACGACGGTGGAAAAAAAGATTTGTCCCATTTCAGGCTGGGCAATCCAGTGCGTTCATATTTATACGCCGCCCAATAGACTGCATCACCTTGCCAATACCGTCTTCCTGCTGTGGGAAGGCCAACAAATGCATATGATTGGTCATTAACGCATCGGCATAGATACTGAACCTGTGCATTTTAGACGCATCCTGAAGGCATTTCAGATAAAACAAATAACCCTGTTTACCCAAAAAATTCGTTCGTGACTATTTCCGCGCTGAACGATATATTGTAGTTGGCTTTAACATAAATACGGAAAAGCCTTGCCATATTCTACCTTCTCGAACCATCAAAGTGCAGACAGGCTATCACCCGACCTCCACATAATGCTCAAAGCTTTCGGCATTGCCGGAAGTCCTCCACCAGAGAACGCGGGAGATATAGCCCTTCGTCCAGAAAACCCTTTAACAGAATCAACGCCTCTTCATCACCAAGCAAACCCCGTTTAATCGCTTCCTCAAGACAACCCAAATGCCGTGCAAAAGGAATCTGGCGCTCTTCACAAGTCTTACGCACAGGTTCATCGGCAGAAAGACAAGTGACACCCTGTTTACCAGCCACCACAATAGTCACAATATCCGCATGCTTCAAACCACGCCGTCTGGTTTTGATTTCGGCCATCTCCACATAGTGTCTGTCTTCGAATTGGCGCTCTATCTGAAAAACAAGCCCCTGCTCACTCAGGTATGTTTCGAGGTCTGCACCAAATTCGATGCGGATTTCCTGTAGCACTGCCGGGTCTATCCACACACCTTCCGGAAATAAAGCCCAAATGAGATCAAGTCGTCCAACTGCGTGGAAGTAATACAGAATATTGGTGTCCAGACTTGCCTGGTTTCTACTGAATGGCATCGGCCTGAGCATCCTCTTCCCATTGTCTCAGATGTACCGCCAATTCCTTGCGGCTTAAATCAAGCACGTCAGCAAGAAAATCCTGTGTGACTTCTCCGCGCTCAAAAGCCCGACGCGCCAAGCGCAGGGTGCGCCGATAGAAGCACAGCCCCTCGCCCAGCGGCTGTGGCTCCTCTGTCTTCCAGCCCCGCCTGTTCCAGACACCCCAAAAGCCACCCGCCACCTTTCTACTGATGAAACCATCCTGCTGTAGACGAATAAGGGCGGCCGCAAAGGAAACTCGATAAATACGTTTAATCTCAAAAATATCCGTCAAAGTCACAATCCCCAAACTACCGACAAAGCGGCGCAAGCCACTGGGGGGCACCAGCATATAACCTGCAAAGGTATTGGCTATTTTCTCCACCGGTGAGGTAGCGCGCCCTCTGGTTCTGTAAGAGACCGAAGATTCCTGGTAGGCCTGGCGATGAAAGATCAGATGCGCATATTCATGTATCAGGCTGAAAATCTGGTGCTCAGCGGAAAGATCGGCGTGGGTGTTAATAAAGATACCAGCACCCAGTGATTCGCTATAAGCAGAAAAGCCCGACAAGACTTCACCATTCTCGCCAGGTGCCAGCTCAAAGGGAATAACACGAATATCCAAGCTTTCCAACACTGCCACAGGGTCGGGAAAGGCAGCAACTGATCCCAGCCCCAACCTGCCACGCTCTTCCTGCGCCACATCCTGCACAATGGCCAACTCGCGTTCCCCGGCCTTCACCAGCGGCTCAGTGGGAGGCAGGCCGTGCTGCATACCAAGGCCAGCCGCAGCCTCCAAATCGACAATGGCTGACAGCTTGTCCAGCAAATGATTACGCAAGCCAGACTCCAGCAATCGGGGATGATCAGCACGCAGAGCAAGACGCACGCCACCTGCATCCCACTCATCGTAGAAATAGCTTACCGGCCGGTCAAAACGGGCAGCCAGACGAAACAACGCTTCGCTGTCGATGGACACTTCTCCCTTCTCCATGCGGGAGAGGGTCTGACGGGTAATACCAAGCGCGCCTGCCACCTGCGCCTGCGGCTGACCTGAAGCCTCGCGCATTTGACGAATACGTTGGCCGATGCGTTGGCGAATATTCATCATGTTGCCTCTAGTTAACATTTTTAGAACAAATATAACAATATTATGTTAATTAACTCTAACATATATTGTGTATTTTACCACCCTTCCAACTATTTCAACCCACCATAGCGACTACAAACAATCGATTCCCCGCACTGAAAAAGAGAACAAAGACTGAATCGTCATCAACCAACCCCTCTGACAAAATTGCGCTCTCATGCACTATCGTATTTTTGCCGCGTTATATACATAGCAGTCCCCCATATCAATTTTTTATTACATCTTTTGTATAGACGCAATAATTTCTCTTGACTTCCGCAAAAAAAACAAATACATTGCGCCTAACAAAACGACGCACTTAATATGAACGGACTTAGCAAATGATATTACCCCTGGAAAAATCTGCGGCCATTGAACCGGGCTACCCGTTCAGAGGCAGCATCAAAACCCAAAAGCCCGGCGGCGTTGCCGTCATTCAAATGCGCGACGCCTCATTCGAACAGGGCTTGAAAACAAGTGATCTCGCGCATGTTGAACTACCGGGCAAAAAAACACCTGACTGGCTGATGACCGGCGACCTTCTTTTTGTTGCACGCGGCAATAATAATTTTGCGGTTTACGTTGACCAATTGAACGAAAAAACCGTCTGCACACCCCACTTTTTCCAGATTCGCATCAAACCTTCCATCGATTTGCTGCCGGAGTTTCTCGCATGGCAAATCAACCAGACACCCGCCCAGAGCTATTTTTCGCGTCTGGCACAAGGCAGCGTTTTACGGAACATCAAAAAATCAGAGCTGGCAACATTGCCCGTTGTCATCCCATCATTGGAAACACAACAGAAAATCATTGCCGTGGACCGGCTCACCAAAAAAGAAACACAACTCCTGGAAGCGCTGGTGGATAACCGCCGACAGATGATGAACACTATCGCCCGGCAGACACTCTGCACCCACGAACAGCACCTGCAAAACATTTAACGGAGCACGAAACGGCATGAACGAACACAACCATCAAATCAGTCAGGACGCCATTAACAAAGCAGTATGGGGAGCCTGCGACAGCTTCCGGGGTGTAGTGGACCCCAGCATTTACAAAGACTACGTCCTGACCCTGCTGTTTCTCAAATACATCAGCGATGTCTGGCAGGACCACTACGACAACTATCAGACCGAGCACGGCGACGAACCGGAACTGATCAAGGAACTGATGAAAGCCGAGCGTTTTGTACTGCCTAAAGAAGCCGGTTTTTACAGCCTCTTCGAACACCGCCACGAACCCGGCAACGGTGAACGTATCGACCAGTCCCTGCATACCATCGAAGAAGCCAACATCAGCAAACTGCGCGATGTTTTTCAGGACATCAGCTTCAACTCCAACAAACTGGGTGATGACAAACAGAAAAACGAAATCCTGCGTCACGTACTGGAAGACTTCAACAAACCCGAATTAAACCTGAGCCCCTCACTGATCGGCAATCTGGATGTCATTGGCAACGCCTATGAATTTCTGATCAAAAACTTCGCCGCAACCTCCGGGAAAAAAGCCGGTGAATTCTATACCCCGCCCGAAGTCTCCGACCTCATCGCCGAACTACTGGAACCCCGGGAAGGCGATAAAATCTGCGACCCCGCCTGCGGCTCCGGCTCCCTGTTAATGAAATGCGGCCGCAAAATTCGTGAAAACTTTAACGGCTCAAAAAAATATGCGCTGTATGGCCAGGAGGTCATCGGCTCCACCTGGGCTCTGGCCAAAATGAACATGTTCCTGCACAGCGAAGACAACCATCGCATCGAATGGGGAGACACCCTGCGCAACCCCAAACTACTCAATACCGACGAATCCCTGATGCACTTCGACATCGTCACCGCCAACCCGCCCTTCTCCCTGGAAAAGTGGGGCCATGACGAAGCCGAAAATGACAAATGGAGCCGCTACCGCCGGGGCATCCCACCCAGAACCAAAGGCGACTACGCCTTCATCCTGCACATGATCGAAACCCTCAAACCTGATACAGGGCGCATGGGAGTCGTGGTGCCCCACGGCGTACTATTCCGAGGTGCCGCAGAAGGCAAAATCCGCCGTAAACTCATTGAAGAGAACCTGCTCGATACCGTCATCGGTCTGCCGGAAAAACTGTTTTATGGCACCGGCATTCCCGCCGCCATTCTCATTTTCAAAAAGAAAAAGACTGACGACACCGTGCTATTTATTGACGCCAGCCTCGAATATGCCGACAGCAAAAACCAGAACATCCTGCGCACTGAAGACATCCGGAAAATCATCGACACCTGTCACCAGCGGGTATTCGTGGATAAATACGCTTATCTTGCCACCCAGAAAGAAATCACAGAAAACGACTTCAACC
>WFQM01000131.1 GCA_015487095.1 Gammaproteobacteria bacterium
TGACCCGTTCAATGGTGGCAGTACTGTTCACGTCATCCAGCACGTCACATATCCAGCCCGCCAGTTCAGCAGCATCACCTTCCATAAATCCGCGTGTGGTTAGCGCCGGGGTACCGATGCGAATACCGCTGGTGACAAAGGGCGATTGCGGGTCATTGGGTACGCTGTTTTTATTGACAGTGATATTGGCAGCACCTAGTGCGGCATCAGCTTCTTTGCCGGTGATACCTTTGTCAATAAGGTCCACCAAAAACAGATGATTGTCAGTACCGCCGGAGACAATATTGTATCCACGGTCTTGCAGGGTGCTGGCCATGGCGCGGGCATTTTTGATGACCTGTGCCTGATAGGTTTTGAATTCCGGCTCCAGCGCCTCTTTGAAGGCCACAGCCTTGCCCGCAATAACGTGCATCAGCGGCCCGCCCTGGGAACCGGGGAATACCGCAGAATTAAATTTCTTCTCAATGTCCGGGTTTGCTTTGGCCAGAATCAGACCACCGCGTGGGCCGCGCAAGGTTTTGTGGGTAGTGGTGGTCGTCACGTCAGCAATGGCCACCGGGCTGGGATATTCACCCGCAGCAATAAGACCGGCGACGTGCGCCATATCCACAAACAAATACGCACCGACAGCGTCGGCGATGTCACGAAAACGCTGCCAGTCCACCACCCGCGAGTAGGCAGAAAAACCGGCGACGATCATTTTCGGCTGATGCTCTTTGGCCAGTGCTTCCACCTGGGCATAATCAATCTCGCCCGTGGTCTCGTCCAGACCGTACTGAATGGCGTTGTACAATTTACCGGATGAGCTGACTTTGGAGCCGTGGGTAAGATGACCACCGTGGGCCAGACTCATACCGAGAATGGTATCGCCGGGCTGCAACAGGGCCAGATACACAGCGGCATTGGCCTGGGAGCCGGAGTGAGGCTGTACGTTGGCGTAATCAGCGCCGAACAATTCTTTGGCGCGATCAATGGCCAGCTGCTCAACTACATCTACATGCTCGCACCCCCCGTAATAACGTTTGGCCGGATAACCCTCGGCATATTTGTTGGTCAGCACAGTGCCCTGTGCCTGCATTACCCGCGGGCTGGTGTAGTTTTCAGAGGCAATGAGTTCAATGTGCTCCTCTTGCCGGACTTCTTCCGCCTGCATGGCATCCCACAACTCGTCATCAAAACCCGCAATCTGCATGTCTTTACTGAACATTACTTTATCCCCTGCTTGGCGTGCATCCTGATTACTGCACGTTCTTTTGACCAAAAAAATGGTTGAAAAAACGCGGATTGTAACACAAACCACTCCCTGCCCAGCCCGCCGAAACCCGAAAACAGCCTGAAAATCTTTAGTAACTTCTTCAGCTTGCCGAATTTACGGTCGATAAAACGAAAGAATAATAAACCCTGGAAAATAACAGTATTGGCAACCGGGTCTCCCATAAAAACACCGCACTTCCACTTTGGCGTTCGCCAAAAAGTGTTATTGGTGCTGTTAACTGTACTGCTGACCGCCCTGAGCATGAGCAGCTGGCTGGCTTTGCGTGAAGAAGAAGCCAGTCTGCTGAAAGAGATCAATCAGCGCGGTGCATACATTGGCCGGTTCGTCGCCAAATCCATGGCCTTCAGTGTGGTGGGTTATGATTACCATACTATTCAGCTGCTGCTGGATGAGCTCACTTCTTCGGACGAAATCAACTATGCCAGGGTCACCAATGCCAAAGGCAATATCATGGGTGAATCCGGTTCCGCCACCCGGGATACTGATATCAGGCCAGCATCCGATGAAGACCTGATAATGTTCACCAACGACATACATATTGACAATGAAACGGTGGGCATTCTGTATCTGGGTTTCAGTACAAAACACATTGTGTCCAGACTGGAGACCCAAAAATTCACCCTTCTCAAACGCGAAGCACTGATTATTCTGCTAATTGCTCTGGGTGAATTTCTGGCCCTGTCATACATCATTGTACGTCCGGTAGACAAAATCATTGATTTCCTGCGCCGCAATGTAAACGATGAGGGCTTGCTGGTCAGTAAAATCCCTATGGTCAGCAATGACGAATTTGGCCAACTGGCACAACAATTTAATACCCTGAGCAATCAGCTCAATGAGGCCAACAAAAAACTGCATTCCAAAATTGAATCCGCTGACCGGCAGTTACTGGAAACCAATCAACAACTCAAACGGCTCAATGAAGAATTCAGGGTACTGTCCATTACTGATCCGTTAACAGGTCTGTTTAATCGTCGTCACTTCGATGAGTTAATGAAAACCGAAATAGAGCTGAGTAATCGCCACGGTAATTCCGACAGCATTTTGCTCATTGATATTGACTTTTTTAAAGCGATCAACGACACCTATGGCCACTGTACCGGTGATGTTGTATTAAAAAACATGACCACCATTTTGCAGAAAAATCTGCGCCACACAGATGCTGTCTGCCGCATTGGCGGTGAAGAATTTGCCGTGCTTTGCAAGCGTGCTGACAAGAAATGTGCCATGAAGATCGCTGAAAAACTGCGTATTGCTATTGAAACCACGCCAATGATTCCTGAAATCGACGGCGGATTGATGATCACCGTAAGCATCGGTGTCGCCAGCGCGTCTTACCACACAAAAAGTATCACACCTAAACAACTGTACAAAGATGTCGATACTGCCATGTACCACAGCAAAAACAACGGGCGAAATCGTGTCACTCACATTACCGACCTGCATCAGGAAAGCACAGAGTCCATAGAAAATAAAAACTCAAAAGGCCAGAATCATGAAAACTGATATTATGTTAACCGGCATACTGTCCATCATCGTATTAATGTCACCTCTCAATACCCCGGCGAATGCTGGCACAAATAACGAATTACTGTTTGGCTCAGTGGCTATGGATATTCCGGCCGTGATGCACAAACGGCTCAAACCCCTGACCCGCTACCTGAGCAATAAACTCGGTCGTCCTGTATCGTTAAAGCTTTCTCCGAATATGGGGGCTGCCATAAAAGAAGTGGTTGATAAAAGTGTCGACCTGGCCTACCTCACACCAGTCGCCTATCTCAAGGCTCATGCTGAAGGCAACGCAAAAATTATTGCCAAAACAGTCACCAAAGGCAAAGCATCGTTTCAGTTAATGATTGTTGTCAAAAAAGACAGTCCCTATAAAACAGTGGCTGACCTTAAAGGAAAAACGTTTGCCTTCGGTGACAAAAGAGCACTGCTACAACGCGCCGCAGTGGTGGGTAGTGGAATTAACCTGGAAGATTTTTCCGATTATAAATTTATTGGCCACTACGATAACATTGCCCGCGCTGTGCTCAACGGCGATTTTGATGCCGGTATCTTGAAAGATACCATGGCATTTCAATGGCAAGACAAAGGATTGCGTATTCTGGCAGAAACTCCTCCGTTGCCACCCTACAATATCACTGCCAGCGGCAACGTTAGCAACGATATGTTAGCCAAACTGAAAGATGCTTTTTTGAATCTCGACGGAAACAACCCGGAACACCTGAAAATCATCAAGGCCGTCGATAAAAAATATGATGGTTTTGCGGCCACTGATGATGCTGAATATAACGTGATACGCAAACTGATAAAACCGTTCAATAAATAATTATTTTTCGATACATCATAGAAAATATGGAATAAAAAAGCCGCAAATTTGCGACTTTTTATTATTGGGTGATATTTCCGCATGACGTTGTCGTTCAGGGAATATGGTCCAGATCTTCACCTTCCTTTTCCACAGGCATCAGATCTTCCTTGCTGATACCCAGACTCAGGACACTGGCACTGGCTACATAGATCGATGAATAAGTACCCACCACCACGCCAATAATCAACGCTGTGGCAAAACCATGGATCAATTCACCACCCACAGCAAACAATGCGAGCAGCACCAGCAAAGTGGTGATAGATGTCATCATGGTACGAGACAGGGTCTGGTTCAACGAGGCATTAACGATATCGACGCTGGTTCCCTTGCGCATCTTGCGGAAATTTTCCCGGATACGGTCAAACACCACGATGGTGTCATTCAGTGAATAACCGATAACTGCCAGGATCGCTGCCAACACCGTCAAATCAAAACTCAGCTGAAACAGGGAGAATGCTCCCAAAGTAATCACCACATCGTGGACCAGGGCCGCCACCGAGCCGATGGCAAAACGATACTCAAAACGGAAACCGACATAAATCAGAATGCCGATCAACGCATAAATCATCGCCAGACCGCCATCATTGGTCAGTTCCTCACCCACTTGCGGACCCACAAATTCCACCCGTCGCATTTCCACTTTATCTTCTTCAACACTGCGCAGGGCCGTCATCACCGTGGTGCTGATATCGGCATTGCTCTTGCCTTCCTGCGGAGCGATACGCACCAGAATATCTTTTGTGGTGCCAAAGTGTTGCGCCACAGCTTCGGGAAAACCCGAACTTTCCAGTGTCGAACGTACGATAGTCAAATCCACAGGGTGGCTGTAACCTAATTCGATCAACGTACCACCGGTAAAATCCAGACCAAAATTCAGGCCGCGCGTTGCCAGTGAGCCAATGGAAATCAGAATCAACAATGCCGAAAACGTCACCGCCATTGTGCGTTTGCTCATAAAGTCAAACGTTGTAGGTTTTTTAAACAGCTGCATGATGCATCCCTGAAATGAATAAATGCGAAGTTAACAAAACAACATTAATCGGCTAAATCGACAGTTTTTCTACGCGACGATTACCGTACACCAGATTCACCACCGCGCGCGTGCCGACAATCGCTGTAAACATGGAAGTGATAATGCCAATGGACAACGTAATCGCAAACCCTTTAATGGGCCCGGTGCCAAAACCAAACAGAACCAATGCTGCAATCAAGGTAGTGATATTGGCATCGGCAATGGTGGAAAAGGCCTTGGCATAACCGGAATTAATCGCTGCCTGGGGACTGATACCATTACGCAATTCTTCACGAATACGCTCGAAAATAAGCACATTGGCATCCACCGCCATACCCACAGTAAGTACGATACCAGCAATACCCGGCAACGTTAGAGTCGCCTGCAACATGGACAATACCGCGATGATCACCACCAGGTTAAATGCCAGCGCCATGTTGGCTACCAAACCAAAACCGCGATACCACACAGCCATAAACACCAGCACCAGCACAAAACCAATCACCACCGAGGCAAAACCCTGATCAATATTATCCTGGCCCAGGCTCGGGCCGATGGTGCGTTCTTCAATAATTTCGATGGGTGCAGCCAAGGCACCTGCACGTAACAACAAGGCCAGGTTATGTGCTTCTTTAGTGCTATCAAGACCGGTAATCTGAAAACGTTTAGACAACTGCTCCTGGATACGTGCGGTGTTAATCACCTCTTCCACTGTACGTCGGGTTTTAACCGGCACCCCATCCACAAGACGTGTTTCGGTTTTCCTTTCGATGAAAACCACCGACATGAGTTTTTTCACATTCTCACCGGTGACTTTACTGAAAATGCTCGCACCTTTACCGTCTAACGTGATATAGACCGCCGGACTGCCGCTCTGTTGATCCAGGCCACTGGAAGCATCAATAATGTAATCACCCGTGAGCATCACGCGATTTTTCAACAGCGCATGGCCACCTTCACGCTGGGTATATAATTTCAGCCCGGCGGGTATACGTCCCGTTCGCGCAGCCTCTTCGGCATCATGCGTTTCATCGGTGAGACGGAATTCCAGGGTTGCTGTGGCACCGAGAATTTCTTTGGCGCGTGCCGTATCCTGTACACCCGGCAATTGCACGACGATGCGTTCATCACCCTGCTGCTGAATAACCGGTTCGGCCACACCCAGTTCGTTGACACGATTACGCAGTGTGGTGATGTTTTGCTTTAACGCCAGCTTGCGGGTTTCACGTTTTTCCTGTTCTTCCAGGCGGGCCAACATGAAGTAAGCATCCCCGCGATCTTCATCGTCAATGCTCAGATCAGGATATTCCCTTTCCAACAAACGTTCGGCCTTGTCACGTGCTTCTGCCGACCTGAATTTTACTTCTACTGCGCTATCGCCGTCCTTGCCAACATAACGACCGATTTTGACATAACGCACCTTGTTTTCCCGCAGCAGGCCACGGAAATCACTGATGTAGCGTTCTTCAGCCTGATGCACCGCCGCATCGACATCCACTTCCATTAAAAAATGCACACCACCACGCAGATCCAGCCCCAGATACATGGGCGCAGCATTCATGGCCCGCAGCCAGTCCGGAGTACGCGGTGCCAGATTCAGGGCCACCACATAACCACGACCCAGCCCCTCTTTCACCACATCCTTGGCCGTGAGTTGCGCCTCCGTATCGGAAAAGCGCACCAGAATTTGTTCATCAGCCAGCAGAATGCTGTTAAAAGACACATTGGCATCCTGCAATAACGTGCGCACTTTTTCCTGGGTGCTGATATCGACTGCCGTATTACGACTGGAAGACACCTGCAAGGCAGGGTCTTCACCGTACAGGTTCGGCAGTGCGTACAAGGTGCTGGCACCCAGCACAACGATAAGGAGCAGGTATTTCCAGGCAGGATACTGATTCAACATGGCGGGTTATCCGTTGAGGTTTTAAGCAAAAAGAGAAACAGAGGATGATCAGTCTGATTTTTTGCTCGAATTTTTGACTTCCGATTTCACGGTACCCTTGGGTACCAGCGCAGAGACAGACTGCCTTTGCACTTTGACTTCCACGCCTTCGGCAATTTTCACCGTGAGAAAACTCTCCCCTACATCGGTGACACGTCCCAGCAAACCGCCATTGGTCACAACTTCGTCACCCTTGTCCAGAGCTGCCACCATGTTTTTATGCTCTTTGGCACGCTTGGCCTGCGGACGGATCAGCATGAAATAAAACAACACAAAGATCAGCAGCAACGGCAACATGCCCAACCAACCACCATCTTGCGGAACCGCATCTGCCGCAGCAGCGCCTTCAGCGAAAGCATCAGAAATGAAAAAACTCATGGACTATTTTTCCTTGTTTTCGGTATTTAATGACGTTCAACGACGCTAACAGACAGCGCCATCTGCGACCTTCATCGCTAAAAAAAGGGCGCTATTATTACACACTCGCGGCTTTTTGTGAGGATTGGTGTGCGCGTTGTGCATAAAAGTCAGCAACAAACGCATCCAGGCTCCCTCTTTCAATGGCTGCACGCAGGCCACGCATCACTTCCTGGTAATAATGCAAATTGTGAATCGTATTAAGCCGTGCGCCAAGAATTTCACCTGTCTTGTCCAAATGACGCAGGTAGCTGCGGCTGTAGTTCTGACAGGTGTAACAGCCGCAGGTTTCATCCAGTGGTCGGGTATCGAGTTCATGACAAGCATTGCGGATTTTCAACACGCCTTCGCGAGTGAAAATATGGCCATTACGGGCATTGCGGGTCGGCATGACACAATCAAACATGTCCACCCCACGCAACACAGCCTCCACCAGATCCTCCGGCTTGCCCACGCCCATCAAATATCGCGGCTTGTCCGTGGGCAATAAGGGCGTGGTGTGATCCAGCACCCGCATCATGTCTTCTTTGGGCTCACCGACGGACAGACCACCGATGGCGTAACCATCAAAACCGATATCGGTCAGCCCTGCTGCGGACTCTGCCCGCAAATCCCCGAACATGCCACCCTGTACAATGCCGAACAGCGCGTTGGGATTATCCGCATGCGCATCCTTGCTGCGCTGCCCCCAGCGTAGCGACATTTGCATGGAATCCCGCACCTGCTGCTCATCCGCCGGATACGGCGTGCATTCATCGAAACACATCACGATATCCGAACCCAGCACCCGCTGCACCGCCATAGACTCTTCCGGCCCCAGAAACACCTTGTCGCCATTGACCGGTGACCGGAAAGTCACACCCTCTTCGGTGATCTTGCGCATTTTACCTAAACTGAATACCTGAAAACCGCCAGAATCAGTAAGAATCGGTCCCTGCCAGTGCATGAAATCGTGCAGGTCACCATGAGCCTGAATAACTTCAGTACCGGGGCGCAGCATTAAATGAAA
>WFQM01000132.1 GCA_015487095.1 Gammaproteobacteria bacterium
ACCTCTCTTGTTCACGTATGCTTCAGTCTTCATAACCAAATGCATCGTTCCGCCAGAGGCGCAACACTCGGTAATGGTGGGGGGTTAACCCTTTCCATGACGGGACTTTCACCCGACCAGATGCGCCACGCTTTGCGCGGCGCTCTAACGTATGCGCATCACAAGATCACCAAGCCCGGAAAAAAATGCACATCGTACTGCACAGACCAGCCAAAGAACATGCATGCTCCTGAACTACGACAGTTGGGGGCTTTCTTTCTCGGTATCAAAACCCGCCACTTCGGTGACACCCCGGCCTTTATGTTTGGCCGCATACAACGCAGAGTCCGCACGCTCAACCAACCGGCTCATTGCTTCACCCGCCTGAAATTGTGCCACACCGGCAGAAAAGGTTGGCAGCTCTACCGCGTCAATACCGCGCGCCTGCACCACTTCGTCCAATCGACGACGCACTTTTTGCAGCGCACACACCACACCTTCTTGCGTGGTATTAGGCAACAGCACGGCAAATTCTTCGCCGCCGTAACGCGCCACCAGATCATGATGACGGAAAATGGATAGCACATCTTCAGAATAACAGCGCAATACTTCGTCACCCACCGCACGTCCACTCAGGTCATTAATGTGCTTGAAATGATCCAGGTCTACCAACACCAGACTCAATGGAAAACCATGACGCTGCACACGACTCACCTCATCTTCCAGACGACGCATAAAAGCACGCCGATTGGGTAGGCGCGTAAGCTCATCAGTCAGACTCAGCAAACGCACACGATCCAGCTCTTCACTGAGCCGTAGATTGTCGTCTTCGATAATACTGAGATATTCCTGCGCACGGGTAAATGTATCATCCAGCGCCTGCTGCCCTGCGATCATTTGCTCCAAAACCTGCGTCAGTTCACGACGCTGCGCATCAAGCTCGTCTGTAGAGGTTACCTGCTGCAAAATAGCCAGCGTATCGACAAGCAGCCCACCAAAAACCTCACTCCCAGCTACCGCCTCACCCATTTGGGCAACAAAATCCACATGCAGCTTTTGCATCTCTTCGCGCTTCCTGTCGAGGTGCTCGCGATATGCTGTATTGACCTTGTGCTCGGCAACCGACCCACTACTTTGAATGGGCTTTTCGCTTACTGCGCGCCCCTCCGGGGATGCCTGGGATGCAGGTGAAATAGGGGGCGCTAACGGTGGCTGCGGTTGCCCACCAAAACGCTCAACCACCGGACTGAGCGCCTGCGCCAAATCTCGACCACGGAAACTGCCGGACCTCGCCAGCTCATCAGCAATGGCTTCCACAGAACGACTTAATGCACTCAACTCAGAAGCGGACAACGGCGGGATCAGGCGCAACTGCACTAATCGCAGATGTGTATGCAGGGGTAAATCTGCCGGTATCAACGAGATACAGGCCTCCATCATCATCTCAAGAAAACTGGCGTAGGCCTCTTCCGTCTTGCGGTGGTCAGCAGACACCGCAAGTAGCATCTGCTCAATGTGCCCATGGATAATCGCCCCCGACGGCGACACTTTCATATCCTCCAACAGCCCCAACACCTTATAAAGCACGGGTGACTCCTGGATACTTCTTTCATTACCACTCATTACTACTACCTCTGTACATCAATCGTGCGTACAACAACATCCCGTTCGTGGTTCGAACTTATCCCAATATGCGCAATAAACACTTCTCAGGAACCTGACAAATTTAGGTGAATACAACAAGAGAAAGCCACTTTGAATCCATTCTTCGGTTATTTGAGGCGAACATCGAACTCATTCGACGAATGATAATCGAATAAATAGCCCAAAAACGGGTTTTTCGTAAAAGATTCCCAAGCTCGACAACCCCGTGGCTGCACTTGCCTTTTTTTTATTATGACTTATTGCAGTACTCCGGCAGCTCACTCAAAGCCACTGCCTGTAGCTGCCATCTGGCGCGTAAGATAGCATAATGACCAATCGAAATCCGTATTTATTTTGCATCACCTGACAGTTTGTGTTCGCCGTGAAATGCACTGATTTTATTGTGAAAGCTGTCCAATTGTGACATAACTTATACGGACTAAAAAGAACAAAACCACTCCCGGATTCGAGGTATTTGACGTGAATATAACTAAAAGCGCAAAACGCGCCATCATCAGCAGCCTGCTGCTCATATTTGTTTCCATGGCCTGTTTTTTACCCGCAGCCCAGGCGGCAATGATAGGCACAGGACAAATAATGGACCACAGTCAGGCACAGCAAGACCGGACCCATGTCAAAGCCCTGCTGAACCGCACTGAACTGGCCGCACAACTAAAAGATGCTGGTGTTGACTCTGTGCAATTACAGGCCCGCGTTGATGCGCTTACTGACGAAGAAGTCGCTCTGTTGGCCGAGCAACTGGATCAACTTCCAGCAGGCGGCGGCATCCTTGGCACCGTCCTGGTGGTTTTTCTGGTACTACTGGCAACCGACATCCTCGGTTACACCGAAGTTTTTCCATTTGTGAAAAAGACCGTTAACCTTAACTAAAATCCATTATTTTTTGCTCTCGGTGATGGCACAGAAAGCAGCGCAAAAAATTGCGCTGCTCGCCATTCTGGTTTTTCTCAACGCTTGCGCCAGCGCCCCGCAGACGCAGCACCTGCTCGCCACACCCAACAGCCTCCCTGACAAAATCGAACTCGGCCAGACTCCCTTTTTTCCACAACAGCGCTACCAGTGTGGCCCGGCGGCACTGGCCGCCGTACTCACACATTCCGGTGTCAACATTAACGCCAGCACATTAGTCGATGAAATCTACCTGCCCTCCCGTCTCGGCTCCCTGCAAGCCGAAATTCTCGCCAGCACCCGTCGCCACGGCCGACTGCCCTATCGTATTGCACCTGACATGCATACCCTGCTCAGCGAAATCGCCGCAGGCAATCCAGTGCTGGTACTGCAAAATCTGGGGCTCAACTGGATGCCACAGTGGCACTACGCTGTAGCAATGGGTTTTGATTTAAACAAACGCGAAATCATCCTGCGCTCCGGAACGGTTGCACACCACATAACTGACATGGACACCTTTGAACTCACCTGGGCACGGAGCCAGTATTGGGGCATCCTGGCGCTACCAGCAGAAACCTTACCGGCATCAACCGATGCTGAGCGCTATTTACGCACCGTAGTCGCACTGGAAAATACACAAACAAAAAAACAACAGTGGCCGATGATTCACACCGCCTATCGCACCGCGC
The DNA here is from genome assembly GCA_015487095.1 of Gammaproteobacteria bacterium. Classification (GTDB taxonomy): domain Bacteria; phylum Pseudomonadota; class Gammaproteobacteria; order SZUA-152; family SZUA-152; genus SZUA-152. The sequence continues at coordinate 3,222 of WFQM01000132.1, forward strand.
TATCACGCTGGCCAAACAACCTCATCGCACAAATGGGATTAGGCAACAGCGCCTATCAATTGGCTGATCTGAACACTGCGGCACAGGCATTTCGCAACGCCATACGCGACCATCCCGATGCAAGCGCGGCATACAACAATCTGGCACAAGTATTATTGGAACAGGGAAAGTTGGATGAAGCAGAAAAACAAGCGCAACGTGCTGTGACTTTAGCCGGACCGCACCTGGAAAGTTATCGATCCACGCTCGCGGACATTCAACAGGCGAAAACCAGAGCCTATCGATCCGCCAGCCCCTCCTGACCTAGTTTGTTTTTTCAAGCAAATTCCAGGACAATCAAAACATGAAAAACTACAACAACATAGATACTGTATACACTAAACGATTAAAAACAGTTCAACTAAAAATTGGACAAGACTATATCGCTGACCCTCAGGATGATGACAAACCAAAAGTAGAACACCCGGACGATGTCCATGAAATCCTGAAATCAATTTATCGTCAACTGGATGACGACCAGGAACACATGGTCATGCTTGTTTTAAATATATCAAATGAGGTTGCCGGATTTAAAGTGATTGCGTCAGGATCACAAACATCAGGCCCAGCCGATGCAAAAATAATATTCAGAAATGCGCTGATGCTTGGAGCCACAAAAATAGTACTCGCACATAACCACCCAAGTGGGAATTTACAACCATCAAATGCAGATATCAGATTCACCCAAAAAGTAATTGCCGCGGGTAAGGCAATAGAAATTCCGGTTGTAGATCACCTTATTCTTTCACACAGCAGCTATATCTCAATGCGAAAAGAACAGCACTGTGAATTTGAAGCGCCTATATGAAATCAAAATTTCGGAATATTGCAAGCGACAATACAGGCTTTGGCTCGTTGACTCACAAAAACCAAGCTGATTCGTTACATTTTTCTCTTAATATCTGACCATTCCAACAATTTATCATCAAACGACAATTTAGCCATTGCCGGACTGGTTGAAGGAAGTCTGGAATATTTTATGTCTTTTGCTTCATCAGGCAACCCTGGCAGCACCCTCTTTAAATATTCTTTTTCTGCCTTTACGCCATTAAAAAACACATGCTTTATGTTTGAGTGATTACGATAAAATGATACAAAATCATTTTCTACAATCGTTCTATTCACTATTGCCGAATCAAGACTTCCTTGCCTTTCACAAGTCTGCATGACATCCCATATTGCAATTCTGTTTTTCGCCAACATTTTTGTTCTTTCTTCGTAACTTGCATCATATTCAAACCCAAATAGTTTCGATATTATTTCCCAGAAAGTATTTCGTGAATTTGCATAGTATTCTTTTTTTCTCAACGACTCCTCACCAGGCATTGCACCCAGAATTAGAATCGTTGCCTGCTCATTAGCAATGGGTGGAAATCCCTCTTTCATATTTTTAAACATAGCGTCTAAACAGGCGGAACTTTCACAACGATTTCCACGCAGGGCAATGCGGCAATGCATACCATAAATACTGTTCTCGCTATTTTGAGTATCGTGAAACAATAATACTTACCAAAATAAAAGGGTAGCGCCCCAATATCATTAAGTTGAGCCAAAATTCCTGCTTGTTGTAGGTTGGTGGTGAGTTTGCGAACCCCAACGGAGCCGCTGATGTTGGGGTTCGCAAACTCACCACCAACCTACGAATTTGTTAACTTAATGACATTGGGCAGCATCCCCTTTTGTGGATGCAAAAATAAATTGCAGACTTTAATGATCAATAGTTAATTGCATAAAATAATAACTGCAAGACTCGGTTTTTTATAATAGTTGTCCGGTAATTTCCCCGTGAGAGGCCTGATGAACTACCAAAGCTCTCCTGGGTCCAGTTATTATTAATAAGCTCGAATTCAGCATCACGAAACTTAATCCAATTTCGTTGTGATTGTTTTAACTCAGCCTGGCGTTCAGCAGATAATTTAGACTTGATCAGCTTATAGGCAATATTGAGCTCCCGGTCTAAAAAAGTCTGATATTTTTCATAGGCTCCGGAAAAACCAAGAGTTGTGTTGTTCGGATTGTCGATCTCTTTTAGATATTGTTGTTCACGGGCTTGAAACTCACCAATATAGTCTGGGGCATCTGGATTATCGAGAGCGTTGACTGGGCTAACCAACATCATCATGCCAAATAGAACAAGGCCCTTCAACCAATTGCTTGTTTGCATAATCATTTTTTCTACCATTTCTCATAAACATTTTTAGAGTAAATTGCCCATTCCGCACCTCTTCTATTTCTCAATCCCTTGCTAACTTTACCTTGGGATTTATTCCAAGCCTTCCATGCCGCTTCCAGATTGGGATAACGGGTTGGCGCATTAGGGTTGTTAACTAATTTTAAAATAGAGGAACTGCTAAAACCATTGCGACCAATATTAAATGCAAGAATAACCATTGCATCAAATTTATTTTGCGTAATGGTGGCTGTTACTTTGGTCTTCACTGTGTTTACAAAGGGGATTAGGTCGGTTTTAAATAAAGTATCTGCCTCTGTTTTAGTGATGCCGTTTCGGTATTTGGTCCAATCACTCTTGGCGATTAAGTGGCCATAACCAATGGTAGCCCCTTTAACCCATTCTGTAATGGTCTTATTTATACCAACTTGGTCATCGTAGGGTTTGGTGGCTAACACTTCAATAGATTTTAATAAATTGATACCTTTCTGGCTGAAAGTAAAATTATTTCCAGCTTTAGCGCCAAGTTTGTTGGTGCTGGCAGAGAGTTTTTTAAACGTTTTTCCATTCGGATCAACTCGACCATCGGGGTGTACCATTTTTAATATCTTTTTCTGGAATGCCTCAATCCGTGCATAAGTTTTACTACCGATTTTTCCGTCAACTTTGAGGGGAACCGTTACGTCGGGGATTTTCTGAGCATTCAGCAGTTTTTGGACAATCTTTACGTCGGCAGAATGATTGGTACTGCCACGACCTACAGAGCTTATAATTTTATCCATAAAAAGCCTTTTGATAGCTGCTTGAGCCAAAAATCACCACTCCAAAACGGTTCTCCCCGTTCTAGAAATTTTTTAGGGCCATCAAGTTTTTCTTGAAAGCGGTGTTTTTCAAGGTAGTTGTCGCTTTTTTTAATCAAGCAACTTTCTTTATCTCTTCCTTTTCAGGATTCAATGCAACAGCACCCACAGGATTCCAGTTGCGTGTCTTTCCAGACCAGCGTGCGGGCATTTCTGATTTGGCTAACTCAT
>WFQM01000133.1 GCA_015487095.1 Gammaproteobacteria bacterium
ATGGCGCTCAGATTTAGTTCGTATTTGTTCGTTCTGATTGAGCAAAATCGTAGGAATAGTCGTTCTATTTTGAGGTTTTGCGATTGAAGAACGGGCAAAGACGGGCTGAAGATGAGATGCAAGATCCGGAAGTTGTTTCGTGCACGTCCCTTATCCTCATAACCCTTTGCGCTCTCTTCATCTTCGCGCCTTTGCGTTGGATTTTCATTATTCAGACCCAGCCAGCAACGCATGAAAAAAAGTTTAGCGCTTTGTTATTGAAAACACCGTCATTCCGGCATGTTGTTAGCCGGAATCCAGAGATTTAAACGCTCAGCCAATCGTTCCAGCGTATTGGAAAGTTATGTTGCGGTGGTACTGACACGTGGCGTGTTATAAACGCAAAGGTTGCAGAGACACAAAACCGTAGGGTGGGCACGCAGTATGTGCCCATGCGTTAATTCCGTATCCGCGTGGGCAAAAAAGCATGCCCACCCTACACTGCTTAATTTACATTTTGGACTTTAGTAATGAAACCCGTCATCCAACAGGAAATCGCTGGCTGCGCCATCGCCAGTACCGCAGCACTCGCAGGCATCAGCTACACCGCAGCAAAAAAAGCCGCCAAAAATTTAGGCATCACCGCCGCTGACTCAACCCTGTGGTCAGACAGCACACATATCCGCCGACTACTGCGCCACTACCACATTAAAACGGATAAATACGAAACCGCTTTCACCGACTGGCAAAGCCTGCCGGATCGCGCCCTGCTGGCCATCAAATGGCACCTGGAAAAAGGGACACCGTATTGGCACTGGGTGGTGTTTGTACGCGATACCGATGGTGAATACGTGCTGGATTCAAAAAAAGCGCTTAAACAAAATGTACGCACGGATTTTGGGCGCATCAAACCAAAATGGTTTATTGGCGTGAGATAATAATCACACTTCTAAAAAACTCAGCCCTTGTTGTAGAATGCTGCCCAATTTTACGCAGGTTGAGGTGAGCATTTTTTGCGAAGCCCAACAAGCCGTCGCCTCAATCAACCACCAGCATAAATCCAGAGTCCGTGACTCCATCTATGTTGGGGTTCATAAAAAACATTCACCCCAACCTACAATTTTACCTTGCATTGAATAAAGTGGAACAACAAAACCATGAGATCCCAATGCACCATTGACCCGGAACTCCACCCTCTATCTGGGTAGGGTGGAACAAGCGCAGCGGTTCCACCAAATGGGCAAGAGACATATTCAAAATATATGTCAGAAGATACAGCTATCTTTGAACATTTTTAGATAATTGATAAAATGCATCCAGTGCAACCATTCAGAATGGTGCTGTGACCATCGATATTGCTCATCATCGACTTCAATTTATTTGCCAAACTCCGGTGGCCTTCTCCAAAGTCAACATGCCTAATTTACTTCGATAGCGCCTTAATCAAAGTCAAGAAGAAGTCACAGTTACCGTTATACCGTTAGGCACAATCCGGATACGACGCATTGAATGATAAAAAAATTCTGAGGGTTAGAATTCCTCGTTCCCCCGCAGGAATCAAACAACCGCAAAACCACACTACCGCCCTGCCCGCACCAACCCACCCAGCCCTGCATCCTCCAGCGCGGCATTGAGAAAATGACGCACCAGATGTGCATATTCAAAGGTCAGTGCTTCTTTCAATAACATGCGTGCTTTACGCCGGGTAAAAGTACGAATTACCCATTTAACGCGCGGTAAGTTGGCAGCACTCATACTGAGGCTATTGACCCCCATACCTAACAATAAAATAGCGGCTGCGGGATCACCGGCCATTTCACCACAGACGCTCACTGGGGTTTTTTCATCTTTTGCGCCGTCTACAGTTTGTTGTAAGGCGCGTAACACAGCAGGGTGCAGCGAGTCGTACAAATCAGCCACACGGGCATTATTACGGTCCACGGCTAACAGGTATTGAGTAAGATCATTGGTGCCTACAGAAATAAAATTAACCCTTCTCGCCAGTTCTCGCACTTGATACACCGCTGATGGCACTTCAATCATTACACCAACATGGGGCATGTTGATACTGACGCCCACATCAATCAGTTCTTGATGAGCACGACGCAGCAGGCGCAGGGCGTCATCCACTTCGGCAACGCTGTTGATCATCGGTAACAACAGGTTCATGTTACTCAAGCCGACACTGGCGCGCAGCATAGCGCGCAATTGCACCAGAAAAATTTCCGGGTGATCAAGACTGACGCGGATACCACGCCAGCCCAGAAACGGGTTGTCTTCTTCGATGGGGAAATAGGGCAGCATTTTGTCGCCGCCAATATCCAGGGTACGCAGCGTTACCGGCGCGGGTGAAAAGGCTTTCAACACCTGTCGGTAAATTTTGCATTGTTCATCTTCACCGGGAAAACGGTCGCGTATCATAAAAGGAAATTCAGTACGGTACAGCCCGATACCTTCCGCACCACTTTTTAATGAGGGTCTCACATCCGCCAACAGGCCGCTGTTGATGTACAGTGGAATACCCACATTGTCAGGAGTGATCGCAGGCTTGTCGCGCAATTCGAGCAGTTCTTTTGACAGTTCTGCTTCTTCGCGCAGCAGGTGTTTGAATTCACCCCGCACCGTAGATGATGGATTGATAAAAATGCGTCCGGTGTAACCATCCACAATAATGCTGCGCCCATCGATATGGTTCACCGGCAATTCGTCCACGCCCATGACGGCCGATACGCCCATGGCTCGCGCTAATATGGCGACATGCGACGTTTGTGAGCCACGCCGGGATACCACGCCTGCCAGCCGTTTAACCGGTACTTCGGCCAGCATGGATGCGGTAATTTCTTCTCCCACCAATATGGTACGAATCGGAAATTTTTTCGGTTTTGGCGGTTCCTGAGAGCGCAATTTTTCAAGAATACGACGCCCCAGGTCGCGCACATCTTCTGCGCGTTCGCGCAGGTAATCGTCTTCCATGGCATCAAAGGCACGCATATGCTCGGCGATGGTGTCACGCAGGGCACCAGCAGCCCAGTTACCCTGTTTAATACGCAGGATCACTTCGTCGGAAATGCCGGGGCCTTCCAACATCAATAAATAAGCATCAAACAATGCACGCTCTTCAGCAGGCAATACTTCGGTCATGCGCTTTAACATGGACTGGATGTCTTTGCGCACGTCTTTGACGGCTTTTTTAAACAGACTGACTTCGGCTTTCACATCATCTGCAACACGGTCGGGGATAACTTCCAGGTTTGTCGCTGTAAAGTTGACGACGGCTGTGCCAATGGCGACACCGGGCGCTCCCGGTTGCCCTTGCAGAGGAGCGGCGCTTTGTGAGCGGGGGCGCAAGCCGTCAATGCCACCACTGGCTTCAGCGTGAGCAATGGCCCCTGCCAGTTGTGCTGCAATGGTCACCAGGAAAGTCACTTCGTCTTCACTGAAATGTTTTTTGCCATGGCGTTGCACCACGAGTACACCCTGTAACTTACGATGATGAATAATCGGCACGCCCAAAAAGGCGTGATAACGCTCTTCACCGGATTCGGGAAAATATTGATAACGTGGGTGCATGGGGGCATCATCGAGATTCACAAGTTCTTCCCGCTCACCCACCAGGCCAATGAGTCCCTGGTTTCTTTTCAGGCGCACCATTCCCACGGCTTCATCATTCAAGCCATCACTGGCCATCAAGACATTTTCGTTCTGCACTTTGTCTGTCATGTACACTGAGCACACATCAACCGCCATGGCTTTTTTGACGCGCAACACAATCACTTCCAGTGCCTGGTTCAAATCCCTGGCAGTGGTGACTTCCTGGATAATACGCCGTAACGTATTCAGCATGCGTGGCTCCTGAGGGGCATTACTTCAGGTTAAACAATCAGGTTAAATAAAATGAGTGGGTCGGCCTGCGCAGAGGGACAATGCCAGCGGAAATCTTCCACAGGTGTGTTAATGCTCCGCCGCCCCGGGTATTTTTTAATGTTTATTGTGCTGTATTTTGTTTTAAAGACAACAGAAAGGGCTCAAGCTCTTTCAATGCCCTACGGTAAACATCCCGTTTAAATGACACCACTTCTTCCAGTGGAAACCAATAATCCACCCAGCGCCAACCATCAAACTCCGGCTGTTCGCTGATATCCAGGCGCACATCATCATCTTTGCCGATGAGTCTCAGCAGATACCATATTTGTTTTTGACCGATGCACAGTGGCTTGCTGCCATGGCGTAAAAATCGTTTTGGTAAATCGTATCGCAACCAACTCCGGGTCGAGCCCACCAGCTCGACATGGTCTGATGTCAGTCCCACTTCTTCGCGCAGTTCACGAAACAGCGCTTCCTTGCGCGTTTCGTTGGCTTTGATCCCTCCCTGTGGAAACTGCCAGGCATCCTGTCCGATGCGGCGTGCCCATAGCAAACGACCCTGCGCATTGCACAGGATAATACCCACATTTGCCCGGTATCCTTCAGAATCAATCATCGGTCAATCAATAACTTAAGTTCAAAAATGATCTTGATTGTTCCACATCCCCCACTTATCGTGCAAGGGGTGTAAGTTTCCCGCCATGACGTGCATTCGTTATTATGGCGTCCCGTTACACTATGCGCACTTATTATCCGGGAGATTGACACCATGAGTCTGGCCATTTTTGATCTGGACAACACCCTGCTGGGGGATGACAGCGACTACCTGTGGGGCCAGTTTCTGGTACAACAGGGGCTGGTGGACGGCGAGTTTTACACCCGCGAAAACCAGCGTTTTTATAAAGACTATCAAACCGGTGAACTCGATATCCTCGAATTTCTGGCCTTCAGTCTGAAACCGCTCAGCGAGCATCCTCGTGAAAAGCTCGATGCTTTGCATCAACAGTTTATGCAGGAGGTAATCACCCCGGTGATGTTGCCCGCTGCCCATCTGCTGTTGGAAAAGCATCGTGCCCAGGGCGATATTCTGCTGATCATCACTGCCACCAACCGTTTTATCACCGACCCCATTGCCACTGCGCTGGGGGTGGAAAACCTGCTTGCCACAGAACCGGAGATTGTTGACGGGCGCTACACGGGACAGGTCAGCGGCACTCCCTGTTTTCAGGCAGGCAAGGTGGAACGGCTGAAAACCTGGCTACACGACAATCAGCAAAATCTGGCCAATAGCTGGTTTTACAGTGATTCACATAATGATTTGCCGCTGCTGGAACAGGTCACCCATCCCGTCGCCGTGGACCCGGACGAAACGCTGGCGGACCACGCCACCGCTAAAGGCTGGCCGGTTATCACTTTGCGAGGCGAGTCTCCTGCCTCCATTGAAACATGAGTGCCGTAGGTTGGGGTGAGGCACGAACCCCAACAGCAGAGGTGAATTTGACGCCGAAGTGTTGGGGTTCGTGCCTCACCCCAACCTACGCATTGCAATGAACCCCAGGTTCATCCTCCCTCTGCTGATCCTGCTTACCCCTCTGAGTCTGCTATTGGCTCTGTCCATCGGCAGTGTGCCCGTAAAGCTGGCCGCACTTATCAACGGTAGTGATGCGCTCGGCCGCAGTCTGATTCTGGAGCTGCGCCTGCCCCGCGCCCTCTCCGCCTTTGCCGTGGGTGGTCTGCTGGCACTGGCTGGCACACTGATGCAGGTATTGTTACGCAATCCGCTGGCCGATCCATACATCCTCGGTATTTCCGGCGGTGCAGCAGTGGGTGCTCTGCTCTCCATGTTACTGGGGCTCGGTGTCGGCTGGACCACGGGTAACGCCTTTGCGGGCGCGCTGTTATCCATGTTGCTGGTATTCAGTCTGGCCCACAGCCGTGGCAACTGGAGTGCCATGCGCCTGCTGCTCACCGGGGTAGTGGTGGCCGCAGGCTGGGGAGCCATGATCAGTTTTATTCTCGCCATTTCCCCGGAACGCGGTCTGCACGGCATGTTGTTCTGGCTCATGGGAGACCTCAGTCACGCTCCGCCACCACTGTGGGGCTTAATCATCACCGGCACGGGCCTGCTGTTTTGCCTGCCCTTTGCCCGTGACCTCAACGTACTGGCACGCGGCGAACTGACCGCTGCTGCGCTAGGTGTTTCCGTGCAACGTCTGCGCCTGATGCTTTATGTGGTGGCCAGTCTGCTCACCGCTACGGCAGTCACCATCGCTGGCAGTATAGGGTTTGTGGGATTGGTGATTCCTCATTTATTACGCCTGCTGGGACTCAGCGACCACCGCCGTTTACTGCCCGCCGCCGTGCTGGCCGGTGGCTGCCTGCTGGTGCTGGCCGACACCGTGGCGCGTAGCGCACTGGCTCCACAACAATTGCCGGTGGGCGTGATCACTGCCCTGCTGGGTGTGCCGGTATTTCTGTATTTACTGCACCGCCGTGGGGGCAATTTATGAACACAGCCCTGCTATGCACACAAAAACTTAGCGTGGAAATCAGTGGTAAAACGGTGTGCCAGCAACTGGATATGGCTATCAATGCCGGTCAACGCTGGGGTTTGCTGGGCATCAACGGTGTGGGAAAAACCACCTTGTTACACACACTGGCGGGCTTACGCGCACCGGCACAGGGAGAAATCAGACTGGGCGATGCATTGCTCGGCGCACTGCCGCGTCGTACCGTCGCGCAAAAAATCGGCGTGTTATTACAGGCCGATGACGACGCTTTTCCTGGCACAGTGATGGAAACCGTACTCAGCGGTCGCCACCCCTGGCTGGGACAATGGCAATGGGAAGGCGCAAATGATCGCATGCTGGCGCTGGCCGCACTCGATGATGTAGGGCTGGATGGCTTCGAACAGCGTCAGGTCAACACTCTCTCCGGCGGCGAACGCCGCCGTCTGGCACTGGCCACCCTGTTCACCCAAAACCCGCAACTGTTTCTGCTGGACGAACCTACCAACCACCTCGACCCCCATCACCAAATCAGTCTGCTGAGGCTGCTGGATCAGCGCGTGGCAGATACGGCGAATCAACGGGCCTCAATAATGATTCTGCACGATATCAATCTGGCCACACGTTTTTGTGATCACCTGATATTGTTATTCGGCGAAGGGGAGGTGTTGTGCGGGCCCGCAGAAGACATCCTGACTGTCGAAACGCTCACACGCCTTTATGGACACCCGGTGATTGCCGTGGAAGGACCGAATGGGCCGGTGTTCTTACCAAAATGAGATCTGCCGGGATAAAAATTACCGGGCCACACCACCAATCGGCACGACTCCGGCAAGCTGATTCGAGAACGACTGATCCGGCAATGCATCGGCCACCTTATCCAGCCATTCCACCAACGGCTCCCAGCGCTCCCGATCCGGGGCCGCGCGACTACCTTCCAGCTCATGAATACCCACCCCCTGCTCCGCAGCGCGGATGTAATTCTGGCTGTCGCGCAACGTAGCCACCAACGGCAACTTCAAGCTGGAGAGAAAACGCTCCAGATCTCTGAAAATCAGCGTATTTTCCCGCACCCGGTTAGCCACCACGGCAAGCCGGGTACCGGCGGTGCGGATTTTGCCTACCAATAACAAATCCTGAATAAAGTGCGCCGCAGCATGAATATCAATCGGTGATGCCAATACCGGCAATAAAATGGTATCCACACGCTGCACGTATTCCACCAGACCCAGCCCTGTCACCCCAGCTGGCACATCCATGATCACCCTCTCCGCCTCCACCGGCAAACGCATCTGAAAAGCACGGGTCACATCACGACGACGCTGAAAAGCGGCAATACCGTGAATCGCGGGATGTTCGGCATCACGCAAGCTCAGCCAGCGCATACTGGAACCCTGCGGGTCATAATCCAGCAGCGCCGTCACGCGCCCCTGCTGCGCATAATAACTGGCCAGATTGATGGCCAGCGTGGTTTTGCCGCAGCCACCCTTGGCATTGAGGATTAAAATACGGTGCATATCCTTATTTTACGGCCATTTACCATCAGAACCTGAGACCGCTCTCTCACTACACATTGCCAGAACCCGTCAACAGATCTTGACGCCTGCCAGTTCAATCCATACAGTACGCGCCTGTTTCAGGTGTCCTGCAAACTTTTGTTTATGGGATGAAACGGGAAGCTGGCGCGCCCTCTGCCAATCATGGACAGACGGTTATTCCAGCGCTGCCCCCGCAACGGTAATTGAGGACGCGGCAGATAACACGCCACTGTGTTTTGTAACGAGCACAGGCATCTGCCGGATCGGCACGATCACTCATAAGCCCGGAGACCGGCCTGATGCAATCGTTAACAATTGCGGCGGGCAACGGTGGCGGGTACTGGCGCACCAACACCAGAATTGGTGCCGATCCCTCCAAAAACCTCCCCACCACAAAAAACAATACACGCACGGGTGTGCGCATCACTTTGGGGAGTTTTATGAAGTACTTCAGCCTTGTTCCATTAAGCCTTCTGATAACCGTCGGATTTTCGCACAATGCCTTTTCACAAACGTTAGCTTATACCCTGCCGCCTATCGTGGTCACTGCCACACGAAATGTGCAAACCGTCGATGACAGTCTGGCCTCAGTCACCGTTATTACACGAGAAGAAATTGAACGTACCCAAGCCGGAGACCTGCTAAAGCTGTTAACAGGAAAAGCAGGTATCGATATTATTAACAACGGTGGCAGAGGAAAAACCAGCAGTCTCTACTTGCGTGGCACAAGCAGTGAACACGTACTGGTACTCATTGATGGCGCAAAAATGGGCTCGGCAACGCTGGGCTCTGTTTCTTTTCAGCATCTTCCACTTTCACAAATCGAGCGCATCGAAATCGTACGTGGACCTCGCTCCAGCCTTTACGGTTCTGAAGCCATCGGTGGCGTTATTCAAATATTCACCCGAAAAGGTAAAAAAGGCTTTCATGCCAATGAAAGTATTACCCTTGGTCGCTATCGCTCAACACAAATCACCACCGGCGCATCCATGAACAACGCGGATAGCACACTGAGTGTGCAACTGGGCTACGATGAGACCGGTGGATTTAGCTCACAAAAAGGCAACGACCCGGATGATGATGGTTATCAAAACACATCGTTCAGTGCCAGGTTTGGACATAAATTCAACAACCGGATATCACTGGATACGAGCTTTTTTCGGGCAGAAACAAAAACCGAATATGACAGCTGGGTACCTACAACAGACTATGAAAGCAAAGGTCTTCAACAAGCCGTAACTGCCAAACTAAAATATACCCCAATCCCGGAATGGGAAATCACTTTTGGTCTGGATCAAGGCCGGGATGAAAGTCAGCAAATTGAAGATACCCTGAAAACGGATCGCTTTAATACCACTCGAAACCGGGTCTATCTGCAAAATGACATAACACTGAATGACGATGTATTACTCGTACTCGGTTTCGACCGGCAAACGGACATGATAAACAGCAATATCGATTACGCTGAAACATCGCGTGACAATACGGGGGTCTTTGTACAACATCAGTGGTTTATGCAAAATACAGATATCCTTTTTGCATTCAGAAACGACAATAACGAGGCCTTTGGTAACAAAACAACAGGTAATATAGCCTGGGGTTATCACCTTAATAAAACGACGAGACTTTTGGCCTCTTACGGCACTGCATTCCGGGCCCCAACCTTTAACGCTCTCTATTATCCCGTGTCCGGCAACCCTGATCTATCACCGGAAAAATCTGCCTCTGCTGAAATTGGTCTTTCAGGCACTCAACACTGGGGAAACTGGAATTTTAATCTTTATCGCACTGATATCAATGACCTGATCAACTGGGCATGCGTTATCGATTGTAATGATGCTGATTTCTTCAATGACATCTGGAAACCCGTTAATATTGGCAAAGCACGCATTCGTGGACTGGAAGTCGGCGTGACAACCCACATTCAAAAATGGACCATTGCATCTTCATTAAGTCTGACAGACCCGAAAGATGTCAAAACCGGAAACAAACTTCAACAGCGCGCATTCCGTACGGCACGCATAGACATTGACAGAAACAGCAAAACATTTTCTGCCGGTATCAGCATTTTTGGCCAGGGTTTCCGCTACACTAACACTCTGAATTCTGACAGACTGGACAGTTATTACCTGATAAACCTGCGCATCGGTTATTCTGTTTCAAAACAATGGATGCTCCGTTTAAAACTCGACAACGCACTCAATAAAGAATATGAACTCAAGGAAAGTTATAACACCGCAGGGCGTAGTCTCTTTGCAACCATATCTTATTCAACACCATAAAATGCTACCCAGTGGATGCAGCCATAAAAAGTAAATATTTTTCCACTTTTTGTGGCAACACCATTCATCGTACCGTTTCAATCTGTTTACATAACACCCCCGCGCCTTGCAAAATACGCGGTGTGTGTCGTTGAATAATATCCGGGTTAACGTAGAATAAATGGTCATTCTTCACCGCCCGCAAAGCAGGCCAACGTCGCCAGTCGTCTTTCCAACCGGAATAATTGAGCGCCGAGTTACCCGCCACAATCACTTCAGGGTCTTTACGCAATACTGCTTCAAGACTGATTTTGGGTGCCAGTGTCGATAGGCTCGCAAACACATTACGCCCACCACACAGTCCAATCACCTGACTAATAATATGTTCGCCGCTAATCGTCATCAAAGGCTGGTGCCAGACCTGATAAAATACCGACACTTCACGGGCAGAGCGGTATTTGCTGCGCAACCCGGCCAGCTTGCGCCGAAACGTTGCGCTGACCGTATTGGCAGTGACCTCGTTCGCCGTCAGTTTACCGAGGCGCTCAAGGTTAGTGGCCACGTCTTCCAGTCGCCGCGGCTCGCTAAAAAACACCGGAATAGACAGGGCTTGCAACTTTTCCAACGCAGCCGCCGGGTTGGCGCTCTGCCAAGCAACAATCAAGTCCGGTTGCAAAGCCACAATGGCTTCCAAATCAAAAGCATTATAACTACCGACTCGCGGCAGTTTTTTTGCCGCCGCAGGATAGTCACTATAAGATACTGTGCCAACGATATATTTTCCGGCACCTGTGGCATACAACAGTTCGGTGACGTGAGGTGCAAGACTGATGATGCGCTGCGCAGGTGCGACCAGCGTAACCGTACGGCCAGCATCATCCACCACGCTGACATCGGCATAACTGCGATTAGCGACAAAAAAAACAACCAGGAGCAACAGACTCAAATGCAAAAAAACCGAACGTCTTCGAGACACACGCACTCCTTTAATTTCATGCAAAAAACAGTCGGCAGTATACCGCGATGAGCACAGAACTCATCCTCGGCGGCGCACGCTCAGGCAAAAGCGCGCTGGCTCTGCAACGCGCCCAGGCAAACGGCAAGGCCGTAACGTTTATCGCTACGGCCCAGGCAGGCGATGCAGAAATGGCCGCGCGTATCAAACAACATCGCGCTGAACGTCCACCACACTGGGCGCTGGTGGAAGAACCTATCGCACTGGCGGATGTACTTTTGGCACACGCCGCACCTCAACATTGTCTATTGGTGGACTGTCTCACCCTGTGGCTGAGCAATTTACTAGGCAACGAGGATGCTGACCATCAGCAATTCGTCAGCCAGCGCGACGCCCTGCTCCAGGTTCTGCCCCAACTGCCAGGACATCTTATTATGGTCAGTAATGAAGTCGGCCTGGGCATTACTCCGCTGGGAGAAATCTCACGCCGCTTTGTGGACGAAACCGGTCGCCTGCATCAGCAACTGGCCACCCTCTGCGAGCAAGTCACTTTCGTTGCCGCCGGCCTGCCACTTACCCTCAAACCTCAACACCCGGAACAAATTCCTCCAATTACTCCGTAAAGTATCATCATTGAAATCGCGGCTTTCCATATCCCAAAATACACTAAAATGCGAATTAAGCGCTAAGACACTCTTTTTTAAAAGATTGCCGGGTATTTAACACAAAGGCGCAGAATTTTGAGTGTTTTTCTCTGCATTCACCGCGCCTTTGCGACCTCTGCGTTTATAACACGCTACTTGTCAGTACCACCGCAACATTAAGCTCTCAACGTACTGGAACGATTGTCCGAGGATTTAAACCTCTGGATTCCAGCTAACAACATGCCAGCATGATGATATTCTCAGTAAAAAGCGCTTAATTCACCTTAAAGCCAAAAGGCTGGCGTACGATACAAAGATCAGCGGTTCCTGGTTTTTCCAGTCTGTGGTGATTAACCAGGGTCAAATTGAGGATATAGTCACATGAGGTATGAACAATGAGCATTTCTGCCCTGAACACCGGTATTAACGGCATAAATCAAGGCCTGAATAATATGCAGCGCAATGCATCCACTATCGCGCAGGCAGTTAATAACGGTATCAATGAAGGGGCCACCAAGCGGCCTATGGAAGTGACTTCTGCATTAGTCAACCTCAAACAGGATGCCTTACAAATACAAGCATCCACTAAAGTGGTCGAAACCGTGCATGAGATGATTGGTAGCTTGCTGGATGTCACTGCTTGAAAGCGAAAAACCCAGTAATCGACAACACCGCCACACGCTTCAGGCGTGACAAACCCGGTAATTATTGATTAGGTTGGCAGGAAGTCTATAGGATACGTCACGATCATTTCTTCGACATCCCGAGCACCAAAATTCAGCAATTTCACCCGCGAAACCAGTTTGCGCTCCAGATTCTTATCATTCAACTCGCTGGAAATTATCTTGCAGGCGATGACACGACCAGAGGCTGCAATGGTGATCTCTAACACCACCTTACCTTGCAGAGTAGGATCCTTGCGCAAAGCACGACTGTATAACGAATAAATCGCACCTTTGTTTTTATCAAACACCAACGAAATTTCTTCGTAACTCCGTGAAGGCTTACCAGAGCCTCCACCGCCTGTGGTCTTCGGCCCTGTCTTGGCGACAATGGCGACCGGGCTTTCCACCTGTGTGGTTTCCCGTCCAGCGAGTGCGCTACGACCCACGCCGGTACTCAAACGTGACGTATCAATACCGCCACTGCCCGCTGTTCCCGAAGTCAGGATATTGCGTTTCATCACTTTGGCTGAGGTTGCTCCTTTTGCCAAAGGTTTGCTTTTATTTAAAGCCTGGGTAACCGGTTTGTCACGCAAATCAGCCAGATCATCTGCAAATGCCAACAAGCCCGATGACGCTGCCTTTTTACGCGCCTCAGCAACCCGGTCAACCTTTGGCTTTTCTATTTTCTTTTTTGGCTCTTCTTTCTTCTTTTTTGGTTCTTTTTTCTTTTCTTCTTTCGGCTTCTCTTTTTTCTTCTCTTTCGGTTTTTCTACCTTTTTAGGAACAGGTTTAGGTTTGGGTTTCTGTTTTTCCAACAGCAACTGCGCTAAACGTGGCGGCAAATCTTCAACCTTATCCTTGTCAACTTCGGGCACAGGAATCCACGGAATGACAACACTAAAAACAACCGCCAATGCCAAAACAATAGTGACGATTTTTTTGAGCCGCCCATCATCCTCTTCAAGACGAGTCCAGGGCAATATAAATGAGCGATACATCAATACAGACACGAGTTAACCTTTATCCCGTTTACGTAAAACAGCCAGCGAAATATTGCTGTAGCTCGCCTTTGTGCAAGTCAGCATAATTTTTTTCAGTAAGGCAAAAGGAATTTTTTTGTCACCCATTATGGTGACTTCACGTAACACCGGTTTTCCATCTACTGTTTTAGTCCGCACTTTACGTGCAGTTAAACGTAACAGTTCATCTTTCAACGCCTTTATTTCGGTACTTTTGGAGCGCATTACATCTGCAACCGAAGCAATTTTTCTTCCCTGCACCACAATATCATCAGCACCGACAATAATGACGACTGTTTCTTTTGGTAATTGATTAGAAACTGACTCGGGGAGTTTGATTTGCTTGGCGTTGGGTAAATCTTGTACTGACGAAGAACTTACCAACAGGAAAAACACCAGGATTGTAAAAATGTCCATCAAGGACACCATATTCAGCGAAGCGGTACGCTTGGTACGCGCATGATGACGCTCCATACGTTTGGCGCGACGCGATACACTCATGGTGCATCACCAATGGCAATTTGGGGAAACAGTTCTTTTCTCACCACGGAGGCTGCCTCTACCACTTCGACTTCTCGCACCGTATCCATGGCCTTTACCAAAAGCTCATATTCAGTATCCGATTCCAATAAAATACTGATATTTTGTTTCTTGGGAAACCGGGTTTTTATTTTTACCAAATACTCAGAAAGCGCTGCAAAATCGTGTTTACCTTCCGTGTTTTTAATCACTTTCAGTACACCGCCGAGAGTATCTGCCACGACCAGTTTATCCTTGCGCACAATCACTTCGAAATTGCGCTCCTTTTTCTGGTCCTTATTTGCCTGTGATTGCGAGTCAGGCGGAAGGTTGAGTTCCAGGATACTGAGTTGGGAAAACACCGCTGAAAGTAGCAGAAACGGGATCAGCACCACCATCAAGTTCATAAAGGTGGTAATGTTGAGTTCTGGCACCTCGCGACGCGCGCGCCTGACACGGGATCTTACGGACATATGAAATCGTTCCGCTTACTTTGCGCTACGCGCAGTTTCTTTGCGTTGTTCGGTAATCGAGTTCAGAAATTTTACTGTTGCCATTTCCATACTATCGACTATTTCAGTTGTCTTGGTTTGCAACACAGTAAACATTAACAACAGAGGAATCGCTGCCATCAAACCAAAGGCGGTGGTATTCATGGCCACGGAAATACTGGCCGAGAGTAAATCAGCCTTGTCGGCCGGGTTTGCATTAGCCACCGCAGTAAACGCCTGGATCAAACCAATGATGGTACCCAACAACCCCAGTAGCGTAGCAATATTGGCATAGGTGGCCAGATAATGAGTCCGCTTTTCAAGGCGTGGAATAACCTCCATTAGCCCTTCTTCCATGGCGATTTCAATATCATCACGATTTCTGCTTATCTGTAAGCGACTCAAGCCATAAGCCATAATTTTCCCTATTTCAGACTTTGAACGGCTACTTAATGCCATGGCTTGCTGGTAATTATTTGCCTTCATTAGCGGGGTTAATTTATCCCACATACTACGATTGGTTTGTTTTGCAATCGTCAGATACAAGTACCGTTCAATCGCAATTGCCGCGCCCAACGCAAACACCAACAGAATGGGATACATAAACGGCCCACCCTCCTGGAAAAATTTCACAATCGCGTTAAAGAAATCCATACTTTTCTCCTCACATCACATAATTCGATTTTTTATACTACTCATTGGTGTCACACACCAATGCTGTACATTTTTCATACAAGCCAATTACACAAACAGCGCTCTAGCATGCCATAAAATACGCCTGTGCTGACCGACTCAATTCACAAAACTCTGCACACGAAAATACACTGCACATTGCGGCATTTTAACGACATTCTTGAGTTTCTGATAGCAAATAGGAGAAGTTAAGTCACTTAAAAGCTGTGCCACATTTATAATCATATTATTTAAACCGCTATTTTTAGTTGTTTACTTTGGCATTTCCACTGACGTCGCTTGTGCTCCAGCACCGTACAACATGCCATAGTATTCAACCTGACGCCGAAACACATCCCTGTCCAATGCTTCAAAAGCAGTATCGAAAGAACTGCTGCCAGCACCGCCTTGCACTAAACCCAGCCGTGTACTTTTCCAGGGAATGACGTACAAAATTTTAGGTAACTCACGACTACCCTGAATCGCGGTTTCATCTAGCTCAATCCTATCCGCTGAAAATACATTAAGCGACAACGACACAAAGGATAAGCAGCAGACAAGAAAAAAAGACCTAATCATTTTTTAGCTCTGCGCCCCAGGTCAACTATCCATTTCTTAACTTCAATATCTTCTTCTGGTGTCAATTTCTGATACTGCTGATAATGTTCCAATGCTTCCGACAATTTGCCCATGTACAACTCCAGCAAAATACCGAAGTTGAGATGAGCATAAGCGTAATCGGGATCAATCTGCAAGGCCTTTTCATAGTAAGTCCGGGCTTGTTCAAATTCACCGGCACCACGACTGATAATTCCCAGGTGATTCAGGCTCACTACATTTTTTGGGTTGATTTTTAACGATGTCTGAAAGGCGGTTTTTGCTTTTTCCAATTCATTTTGGTGAAAGTATAAAATACCCAAATTTGCCTGTGGCCCGGAATAATTCGGATATTGGGCGGTTAACTGTTGTAATACTTTTTCAGCCTGAGCAGTTTTTCCTGCCCGCATTGCGGACAAGGCAGCTTCATAAGATGCTGCAACTTTAGGATCAATTTTTGGCAGTTCTTCTTTGGAGGGCCCAGCCACATCACCAGTCGGCTCGGTAGTTGTTGCACAGGCGGCCAACAGCAAAACAGCTGTTATAAAAAACAAGTGGCCAGCACACCCCACAAGTTTTTTCCGGAAACAGGAAATAGATGAATATCGCATTATAAATATCTTTTTAATCAATATCTTTTTAATAAAGATACAGGGCCGTCGATTCACTCTTCTCAGACTTGGCGTAACGCACAGGGCTCAACTTACGCAATTCCTCAAAACTCTTTTTTATCCATTCATCAAACGTACCTTCACTAACACGTTCAACATTTGATTCGTGAATGTTAATCGACTTCTCTTCAAAGGGATAGGCTTGCTCTTCCAATAAAATGTCGTATTGCTCAACTTCTTCTTTAGATAAGCCTTCTGGTCGCTCTGATTGCATCAATTCTCGTCCAAATTCATTATAAATTTCTGCCAGCCAGTAGACAGACGCGGTGGTCACCTCGGCAATCCCGTAATCTGCCGCCAAAGTAAAGGCATCAACAGCTTCTTTCATTTTCTGTTTTTTACGTTCCAGGTTTTTCTTCAGTGGCCGCACCAACTTAACCTGCTGGAAAGATTGGAGCGCTGGCTCTGCCAACTCAAAAGCTGCCTTCGCAGCCAGATACTGCGTGCGCGGCGTGCTGCCGCTGCCAGCATTTTTGTCGCTTTGAATAATTTCATTTAACCAGTGACGCCGCTCACCCAATTGACCTGTCTTGTCATAAATAGCGGCCAGTTTATGGCGCGCTTCAGTCGCCTGCTCCATTGGTTGAGGAAACAGACTCACATAACGCTTGTAGATTATAATGACCTGTTGGTCACTACCCGCCTCTTCATACAATTCCGCAGCCTGCCATAAGGCGGCACGCCCGATTTCCGGGTCTGAATTATTTCTTGCCATATTTTCCAATTCAGCGGCGGCTTTAAGCGGCTGTTTGTTTTTCAAATAGGCCTTGACCAGGTTTTCAGATACTCTCGCCGCCAACGGATGTGTCGGGTTTTTATCGCGAAATGCCAAAAACTTGGTAATAGCGCCATGCCAATTTCCGGATTCCATCAGGCTTGCAGCAATATCAAATTCTGCCGACTGAATAACCGCAGAATTCGGCGATACCTGCTCAACCCGGGAGAACTGGGCAATCGCGCCTTGCAGATTGCCCTTGGATTTCATGTATTCGCCCTGTTTATAGACTGATGCAGCCAGCCCGTCTTTTAGCACCTTGCGGCTCGCATCATTCATGCCCGTCAAACTCAACGCAACCTTATAAGCCACTTCAGCCCGTGTGTAATCCCCCTTTTCAAACTCCGCACGCGCAATAATTTTCCATGCTGTACGCCGCGTTTCGGAGTTAGGTGCATGTGACAATTCCAGAATCTGCCGTGCTGCCACTGCTGCCTGATTATATTTTTTCAGTGCAAACATGTCCTCCGCAGCCCTGGTCAATACTTGTGCAGAACGTTTGTCATCGGGAAAGGTTTTACCAAAGCGCATGGCACTACCCACTGCTAGACGGCTCCAGGTCGCTTTTTGTTTCCCTTCTGCCTTTTTTTCTGCCTCACCATAGGCCAGCAATGCTGCATAACCCGCCTCAGCGTCTTTGCCAAAACGCACATAACGGTACGCGGTTTTTTCATATTCCTTGGCGGCTTTTTCAAAATTGCCTGACTCAAACAAAAGCTCTGCATAAAGGAAATTCAATTTTTGCGCATTTTTGCTCTGGCCAAACCATTTCAAATGTTGCCGATACCCGATAAAAGCTGTCTGATAGGCAACGGCTGTTTTATTTTTTTGGGCTTCTGCATGAAGATGACGCACAACATCTTCTGAATTTTCCCTCACTGCTGTCTTTAACTGCGCAAGAATAGTGTCTTCTTGCTCTTCATAACGCTTCCAATAGGCACCATTGACCCGGTAGCGCTTAATAAAGGTACGCTTTTCTTCAATCAGCACACTGGCAAACCCAGCCTGGGTATAGGTCTCTATCGCCTTCAAATCAAACTCAAAGGCTTTTTCGTGCATGGGGTAGGCTTCTGCAAAGGCGTGATAGGTTTCTGCAGCGTCCCGCACACGATTTTTTTTCACATAAAACTCTGCCAGATCACGATAAATCCGGATTTCGTATTCGCGATGTCCATTTTTGTCAAAATAGGGTTTGATCGACTTCCCGCCACCCAATTCGTTAAATGTGAGCGTCACAATACGGAACACATCATCGACGAGCTCTTTATCTCCGCGGCTCAACTTACGAGGAGCCGCCAGACCAGTAGTCGGTTTTAATTTCCGGTCAGCAAGGGCAAAAAAGGCTTTCAGCGCCTGTTGATAACGCTCTTGTTTAAACAAGGCCCAACCCAGTTTTGTTGCGGCTTTTTCGTAATAACGCGAAGAGGTACCTATAGCAACGACCTGAATATAAGCCTGCTCGGCCAGTTTGAATTTACGCCAGTCAAACAATAATTCACCACGCCGGAAGTGCAGTTCATCACGATTTCTGGCGCGCGGGTTCAGCGTCAGCAAGCGATCCAGTGCATCCAGTGCCTTTTCCTTTTGACCCGCCTGCTCATAGGCCCTGGAAAGCTGATACAGCAAACCCGCAGAATGTCTGCCACCAGCTGATAATTCCAGGGCATCCTCATAGAGTTTGATCGCACCACGAAAGCTCGTTTCACGCAGCATCTGTATATCGGCATCATCATCCGCAGCATCACCCTGTGCCAATACTTCCAGTTTTTTCTGAAAACGTTCCTCACTGCGCTCCATTTCCAGATCTGCCAGCCGCCGCATGGCTTCAATTTTTTGCGGGTCCTGTTTGGCTCCGGACATAAACTCCCAATAATTATCCATCGCCTTGTTGCGACTGCCCGCGATAGGAGATTCCGTATCAATCTGGATATCCAATTCACCAAGATCCCCGAGAGTTTGCTGTTTTTGTGCGCAACCCGCCAATACCAAAACAGAAAACAAACAGATTAACCGCACACTCACTGTTCACCACCCCAGCGCCTGGACGCATAATCGTACATCTGCGCCATGGAAAAACGGGCTTCACTGGCATAACTCAACAAGCGTTGCTTACGATGCTTCAACGTTTCCTGCGCCAATACTTTAAGGTGCTTCTGTGTGCGATCCAGTACCGACAACAGCTCGCTCTGCAAATTCACCACTTTTTTCTCCAATACGCGCCGGTGTGCCGGTGACAGTCCTCTGGCATCGTCAATCTGTGACGACCATTGCTCCAGACGCCCCAATGACAGCCGCAATTGTGCATAGTTTTTCAGGGTTTCCTGGAATTCATTCGTCGCAAACAATTGCCACAAATAACGTCCACCGGGGGTATCGGACAGGTCCTGCACCAGCCAACGCTGCCCCATCGACTGACGACTCACGATATGTACCAGCTTGTCCGCCAATGCTCCATTATTCACAGCTGCTTCTGCCTGATCTATCTGCTCCACTTCCGATTTGAATTTTTCCAGTGCCAGCTGGTAGTGCTCCAGCGCCTGCCTGAACGCCTCCAGTTGGCCAAAGGCAAAAGGCACGGCTAACAGGCTGTCCTGCACTGCCGGATCACTGGCATCCATCTTGCTCAGTCTCAGCCAGGGTACCAGGGACTTTTTGTGCAAATTTTTGGCAGAATAGACACGCCCCAACCCTAACAGCGCCTGGCTGGACATCGGACCCTGTAAACGCGTTTTCACAAAATACCGCTGCGCCTCTTCCGGTTCGTTTTTGTCCAGATGATGGTACGCCAGTGTCAAATTGGCCTTGTCACGCAAGGCACGGCTTTCTTCTGTATCCGCCGCGCCGGAACCCAGTTCTTCCAGCAACATACGGCCTTCCTCTTCTTTTCCCTGCCGGAATAACGCTACACCCAGATTGAAGCGACCATACGTCGCCCACACAGATTTTTCGCTGAGCTGCTGTACCAGGGATTTCTGCCCCAACTGACGCAAGTGAGTCACCGCCTGACCAAAATGCTGTTGTTGCATTAGTGCCATAGCACTTAACAGCAGGCGTTCCTGTTGTGCCTGCCCGGGTAATTCCCCACTGATGCGTCGCAGCGATTCCAATGCCTCATTCGTTTGTCCATGCTGATATTGCACCTGTGCCAGACTCAACCAGGCCAGGTTTTGCACCTGTTGTGGTTGACCACTGCTACCCAGAGCCGCAAAAATTGCAGCGGCCTTGTGATGTGCGCCACTGGCGAGATACATGCCACCCAACACCAGTTGTGCCTGGGCTGGTTGATGTTTGATGTACCCTTGGGCCAGATCAGATTCCAGTCGGGTAACAGCCTCGAAAGGTGCGCCCACCAGCAAATCAAATTGTGCTGCACGCACCAGCGGATCTTCAATGCTATCCCACACCACTGGTGCTGCAACCAGAGCCTGTGTACTCAGGAGCAGGCAAAACACACCGCTCAGCATTCTTTTTAACGCAGGCAGCCGGACATGACCGGAGCCACCGCTCACACAGCGCAATGACACTTATTTCCACTCCTTGAGCGACATTTCAGGAAAAGGTTGGCTTTTGCCCGGGGCAACCCGCAGCTCCACCACACGACGTCCTTCACCGGAAACCATCACCAGTGTCGATTTGCGTTGAAAATCTGGGTCCTTGGGAACGCGTCCCATCATCGATACTGTCAGTTGATGCTGGCCGGCAGGAACATTCCCCCAAAACAGTCGATGACTACCGCCCTGTTGCAGTGCGGCCAGCTCAGTTTCGGTGTACTGATGAAATGAGGCCATACGCTCGTCGATTTGCAACTGGATAGTCTCCAGCTGAAAAAAAGGACTGGGCTCTACCGTCACCAACACCAGCAGCCGGGTTTCGGAAGGCAACTCCCGCGCTTCTTCCAGAGCCACCATTTCAGCCCCCAGCATCACCATTTCATTAAGAACCCGTTCGGCATCGGCGTCCAGTTGCACAAAGCGCGCGGTTCCGGCTACAGCACCTTTCGCTTCGCCAATCGCATACGCCATGGCAGGTATCAATAACCCCAGGCTCGCAAGACCCACCCAAAAAAGTGAGAACTGTCGCCACATTATGTTTACTTTTTTCATACTACTCCGCTCAACATACTGTCTGCACGAGCATACCCCATCAGCCAGAACAACCCAATACCAGTAACGGATTACCGGGAATAACACGTTGACGTACCGGTAAAACCCATCAGAAAAATATGGGCTATTACCCATATTCGGGGATTTTTTCTCGCGCGGCTTGTCGTAGAATGCCGAGTTGCAGACAAAAGTTAAACATCTTCCAAAGGTATACCGACAACGTTTCCACACCAAGGTAAAAACAGCCTTCAAAACCGGAGAAAACATTTACCCCGTTTTACTGGCAGCGCCCGTTCATTCGGCCAGACGCATTAAACATTTACGTATCGCTTCAGACTGCTGTATCGGCATGCGTACACTATTTTTAACATGTTTCACCAAGCCCAAAACAAAACTGCAAAGGAAAGAACCTCGTATAATGTTTCAAATCAATGAGCACAGCGGTCCGGCAGCCTGCGTGACAAAACAACCGCACAGCGTGGCGCAAAATGCTGGCCCCGACACAGATACGGGATCACAAACGGACAATAAACGCAAACCACTGTTTGGCATTTTTTCGGTAAAATTTATCGCCTACAGCAGCGCCGTAGTAATTATTGCCCTGTTTTTGTCCGTCATCATCACCAATTTGTTACTAAGCAAAACCTATCATCAAGACTCCGAAAGCAACGAATTCTCCCAGCGACTGGCCGATAAAGCCCGCA
Source organism: Gammaproteobacteria bacterium (assembly GCA_015487095.1). Classification (GTDB taxonomy): domain Bacteria; phylum Pseudomonadota; class Gammaproteobacteria; order SZUA-152; family SZUA-152; genus SZUA-152. Next base: position 21,965 of record WFQM01000133.1, read on the forward strand.
CACTGGAGTCCCAGCTGGGCTTTTTTCAGCAAATTGTTGACCATGTGGCCACTCAGCCTACCACTCAGGATATTCTCGAAAACCAGGATGACATCAGCGCTCAGACCTGGGCTCTGCAAATGCGTCGTTTTCTGCCTCAGGCCATGGGTGTAGCCCTGCTCAGTCATTCCGGACAGGTAATGGGGGCACCCGCCGATGTGCAACTGGGCCCGCAAAGCCTCACTGATCTCACCAAACTCAGCCAGGGAGAACTCACTAAAACACCACCGGTACACAGACTGACTGCCAGCACCAGCCATTTTGATCTGATCGCTCCGGTGCTGGATGAAACCGGTGTCCCTCTGGGTATGGTATTTGTCAGTTTCGGCCTGACAACTCTGCAACCTCTGCTGCAAAATAACACCAACAACGGACAAAAACTGGTGCTGCGTGATGGCAACAGCAACACCATCGCGCAATACGACCGGCTTGGCCGCCCCGACGAAATACGCCAGCAAGAAATAACCCTTGCTGACAGCAACTGGCAACTCAGCCTCACCGAAAGCGCCGAAGGCCTGGCACCCCGTTTTTTAAATCTGGCGATATTTAACATCTTTGCCCTGCTGCTCACGGTCGGCATCATTGTCTTCATGGTGCGTTATGCACTGTGCACCCTAAGCACCGATTTTTCACAAATAAAAACCCTGCTTAACAATCTGGCGAAAGGCGAACCCCTGAGCAGGAAATTCGATACCCCGCAATTACGCGAAACCGCAGAAATCCTGCCTGCCATCAGTCATATTCAACGCGGTCTCGATAAAAAACGGCAACTATTGAAAACCCGACAGCTCAACAACGAGATCACCGGCCTGCCTAATCAACGCCAGTTTGATCACGAATTTGCCCGCGCCTACGATTTTGCCCGTCGTGGCACATCGGTCTGCATAGTACGGCTGCACATACGGGGACTGAACAACCTCAACAGTAAACAAACCACCCGGGTGCTCAAATTACTGAGTAAAACCCTCAAGGCACATGTCCGCAAAGTGGATCACATTGCCCATCTCGATAAAGACCAGTTTGCATTATTGATGTTTGGCATGACGACTGACGGTGCCACTCCCTGTCTGGAGCGACTGCACAAATTCTTCTTTGAGCAGCAACTACGGCATTCGGAAATACCAAACACACTGATTTGTAACCTTTTTTGCGGCTATACACTGATCCACGCCTTGCGCGACAACAGTGCCACCAACGTGCTCAAGCGCGCCGAGCAGGCACTGACCGATGCGCAAACATCCGCTAAACATTGCATTATTGCCGCATGATCGTAATTCACGACCGCAAGGGGCTTTGCACCTTGTTAACACTGGAACTCAGCAGCCTGCATGGTGCTGACC
>WFQM01000134.1 GCA_015487095.1 Gammaproteobacteria bacterium
AGAAAATATGACGCACACTTAAACCTAAATTCCAAACGCCACGGGTATATACAAAACTGTTTATGATGATCAAAAAAAAGGGGCAAGATCATTTAACAATAAATAAACAACCCCGCAGCAAGCTATCTCGCTGCGCGAAGCGGGGTATTACAACTGCCAGTTCAAAGCGTCTCCAGCCGCGCAATGGTTCAACAAATATAAACAGGTTGCTGGTGCTTCGGGTTACGGCTAAAAACCGGATTGATCGGCAGTGCGGTCGATTTTCTCCTTTTTATGCCTCATAAGGCACTCCCAAAACAGGAGGGCATCCTATTGGGGTATCAAAAAGGTTGAGATGGGGCTCAGGAATTAACTTCGGCACATGCCAGCCTTTTATCTCTATTTTGTTCTGTCAGGAGGAGATGGAACAAAAACGACAATGCTACCTAAAGGCATGGGGTTTTAAATTTCCATTAGAAACATTAAAACCAGAATGCAGTTTATATACCCATGGCGTTTGAGATTTAGGTGTCAATGTGCGTCATATTTATTTCATGGCAAGGCGAAATGACGAGTAATAGTCGTTCTATTGCGAGGACAACAACGCAGTCATGGGATAAAGAGGGCGTGCAGTGATACCTAAACCCCAATCGCCATGGGCATAGATAGCATTGTTAATTATGACCCGGCTGGTAATACCTCCCCAAAATAACTAGAATTATAGGGGGAGCCCATGAATGGATGCCTCGACCGGTGGAAAGCTCCCGTAACGCGATGTAACCCTATGTAGGGAGGCGTGAGAACGAGGATGTACGAGTCATTTTACAGGCTGCGCAAAACCCCGTTTCGGTTGACACCCGATCCATATTTCTTCTTTGAGAGTCGTACCCACAAGCGGGGAGCCGCTTATCTGTGCTATGCAATGCAGCAGGGTGAGGGGTTTGTTGTCATTACTGGCGAGCCGGGAACCGGCAAAACCGAGCTGATGCTCAACCTCATCAGAGAGTTTGATGACCCTCACGTTGTATTTGCAAAAATCGTCTCAACCAATTTGAATGCTGACGATTTTCTGGCACTGGTGGCCGCTTCCTTCGAGCTTTCCACTGAAGGCCTTGGCAAGGGTATTTTACTGAAGAAGCTGGAGAATTTCTTCATTGCTTGTGCCCGTCAAGGCAAGCAGGTGTTTTTGCTGATTGATGAGGCACACAATCTGTCAACGACTTCGCTCGCTGAGCTTTCCATGCTGTCCAATTTTCAATTGGGTGAGAAGGCGATATTACGTTGTTTTCTGCTGGGACAGGAATCACTGGGGAAGAAACTCGAAAAACCGAAGTTGGCCCACCTCAAACAGCGTGTCATTGCCTCGGCTCATCTGGAGCCTATGAATGAAGCCGAAACGACGGAATATATCAAATATCGCCTGACTCAGGCTGGCTGGCTGGGTGATCCTCGATTTCACGATAATGCCTATCCACTAATTTATAAATTTACGGGTGGAATTCCGCGACAAATCAATTTTTTTTGCAATCGTCTGTTGTTGCAGGGCTATATTGATGAGCTGCACAAAATTGATGTCGATGTTGTGCGTGGCGTCATCAAAGAATTACTGGAGGAGACGACGGTCGCTCATGCGCCCTGCGGCCCCAATGAACACTTTACAGTTCCACTCCCAAATGCCAGCACTTCTGTTCACCAACTTAATCAGCCCCGGGTGGCAAACACACAGGAACCCCGCGCATCAGCGCCCATCCTTAAGGTCGTTACCAATCAGGCTCTCGCCATAAAGCCGGAGTTCACGTTCCCTGCTACAGATAACAAAGCAATCGGTACCGCATTGATTGCCTGTCCCACAAATCTGGAAGATGCTGATATCCTCCAGGAATTAGCCCGCGATGGTGCCCGTCGGCTGTTGCGCATGTTAACGCAAGATAGTCAGGCGGACCGGGAGTTACGTGCCAGTGTCGCATTTTATATCAGGGCTGAATCAGCACGCCTGATGTCTTCGGACAGTATACAGCAACTCAATACAACCATCCCGACCCGGCCACTGCTTGTCGAAACAGATCATCATATTTCGTCCGCCTGGAAATGGACTGCCATTGTAGGCGTCGCTGTCCTTGGTGTGGTCATTGCGCCGCAACTTCAACACATTGATAAACCTGCCCCATTAACAGATACAGTAGGTAACGAGGAAACAAACAGGCTGATGGTGGCGACGGCCATGCTTGCTGGAAATAACAGTATATCTTCCTCTGATTCTGTAACGACAAGCAATTTGCTACAAGATGATAACGATGATTTAACGACTTTTGAAATACCTCTTTCTAAAGTCGTTACTGAAACCAGTCCGCCAACAATGAAGGCGACAGAACAATTGGCGACGGAAAGGCACAAGCCGCTGGAAATGACCAAGGTATTGCAGCAAACGTTGCAGCAAACGGAAAAGAAGAAAAAAACTGAGGGCATACCGATGGTCCTGGCAAACAGTGACAGGGCATCCGCACGTCCACAGGTAGAAAAATTATCTCCCCAATTATCAAAAACCGGGTTGCCATCAAAAAGCCAGAAGCCTGCCGAGGTCAGTAAATCTGCGGACACACCTGTTATTGTTTTTCCCTTGCCATCACGCCCCTCTTTGACACTTGCAAAATCTGCCGACGATCAACCCAAACCTGTCATGCGCCCTGTCATTGATAACCCGGTTGAGCCAACTACGGCAACGGAAATAGAAACAGGCATCCCGGCAGCCGATCTGAAAGTATTGTTGTCGAGGCTCACATCCGCTTATGAGGCTGGTAATTTGCGAAAACTGGTTAGCGTTTTTGCGGATAATGCCCGCAGTAATGACAAGACCAGTCTTAATGAAATTGAGGATGACTATCGAAAACTGTTTGATGTTACTGATATGCGCAAAATGATGATCAGTGGTATTCAGTGGAAAAAATTCAGGAACCAGATGCGCGGCAAGGGAAGCTTTCAGTTAGTCGTGCGTGAAAAAGGCGCAGGGAGAGTGACATCCTACGATGGCAGTATCGAGTTTGATGTAGCTCAAAGCGCGCGAGGTATTGTCATAACACAGCTTGATTATCGTTATGGCCAATAACATAACCACGTTTAGTAATAGCTGAACAGGTTTTTAATGCAATCCAATCCTGGCAGGCTGTCGGAGTTCGTAACTGATGAAAAAGCTTTATCTCATCGCCCTGATGTTGTTACCGGTGCTTGTTGCCCGTCCGGCATATGCGGCGCTCGGTCTACCGGAAAATACCGCGAAGCTGGGATACGCCATGGGCACGGCTTATGTTTCGGTGGATGACCCGGCTGGCAATACCGCAAAAGAATGGACCCTGCTGCCACTGACACTGATCCACACCGACTGGTTAATTGGAGATATACGCTACTGGTCAGAGCTTTTTTATTACAAGGCCGTGTTGGACCCCACAGCAAGCAAGGTCGGCCAAAATATGGAACAGTATGGTTTTCGCATTTCTCTGCAAAAAAACCTGCGGGTGACACGTTTGTGGGTGCCCTGGTTTGGTGTGGGAATCGGTGCTTCTCAGGTAATTTACACCACACGTCACACCATAGATTCCGATGGTTTTTTGCTTGCTGCTTATTCTGACCGCGAGCAAACATCCGTCACGTTATTGCTTAACATCGTCAGTGAATGGCCTCTGGCCCGGAACTGGGACATTGGTGTAAAACTTGAGCAGGCCATTCCCATTGACGGAGATATCAACGAAAGTTCGGCCCTGATAATGCTGCTGTATCGCTACTAACCGGAACACACCATGCCAATATATAAACAATCTCAACCGCTATTTTTATTATCAACCTTTCTGCTTGTGGCGGCATCTTTCCTGGCTGGCTGCTCGCCCGACGACTCGTTGAAATTACCCGGGGAGCGCCCGTCTGGCATCATACAGGGCAATGTTGTTGATGGCATTCTTGTGGGCTCCCGGGTCAACATTTATGGTTTTGAGAACGGGACTCGTGGTGTACTGCTGGGTACTGCCATCACCGATGAGCAAGGCGGCTATGCCATTGAACTACAGGCACCCGACCAACCTCTCCTGATTGAAATCAGTGGCGGCACTTATCTGGAAGATGCCGATGACAGTGCTGTCACCCTGGCCGACGGACAGGTGCTGCGTGCCTTAACAAAGTACAAATCCGGTGAACCACTTGATGCCATGGTGACCCCGCTAACCCACCTGGCAGTCGGCCTGGCGGAATACAGGATTAACAATGGTTCGTCCGTGGATCAGGCAATCCTTGAAGCAAGCGCGGATATTAACAACTTTTTTGCCATCGATACCGGCACAACATCACCTATGGCAATTACTGATGAAAACAACGTTCTTTCCGAACTCAGCAACGAGGCATTGTATGGGTTTTATCTGGCCGGGCTGTCCAGCTGGACATCGTGGGCGAGTGTCAAAAACAATGCTCCACACAGTATTTATTCATCAATTGCCCTGACACAGATTCTTTATAACGATGTCCGTTCCGATGGTATATTCAACGGTGTGGGTTACAACCGGGAAGGCACAGCATTAATGCCGCTGGCCTTTGGGCGAGTGGCTCTTGATGAAAATACTTTCCGCATCGCATTCTCTCTGCACATGCTGGCTATCGCCAACAGCGACGAAAACAAAACCGGCTTGGGCATTGATAAGCTGCTCAACCCGGCCCAACAAATCGCCGCACAAACCGACGCACTACTCGGCACATCCGACCCGGTCAACATTGATGAGCAAACCCCCGAAGTCACTATAACGCGATCAGCCGATGAGTATCGCAGCGGACTTTTCAGTTTTGAAATAACCATTGGTGGACTTTTGGGCGCTGAACATATTCGTATATTCATTGATGGTGATCTGGCAACCACTCTCACAGACACAACAAATACCCTGGCTATCATCGACACCACAGATTATGCCGATGGTGAGCATGAAATCCGCGTCACCGCCACTGATGCATTGGGCAATGAAGCAAGCAACACCTTCATCGTGCAATTTGACAACACTGCACCGGTAGTCAACGTCAATTCCCCGCCAGCAAGCTCGCTGGCAACGGCATTGCTCACCGGTACATATAGCGACAATGTCTCCGGTGTTCAGTCCATCACCGTTCAAGGGCAAGCGGCCACCCTGTTCACCGACGGAACCTGGAATGCAGCCGTCAATCTTGTACCTGGCGAAAACGTCATTCCAATCAGCGTTATTGATCAGGTCGGGGAACGACTGGACACACAAACCGTGTTATATCTGGACCTGATTGCTCCCGTTATCAGCTCAACCGACATGCACAGCC
>WFQM01000135.1 GCA_015487095.1 Gammaproteobacteria bacterium
AGTTCGTTAAGCTGTCGCGCACTGAGATTGCTGCCAAAAAAGGTGCTGGCCACATCGGGTAGCTGGTGGGCCTCATCGAAAATGAAGGCATTAATACCGGGCAACAACTCACCAAACCCCTCGTCACGCAACGCCAGATCCGCAAAAAACAAGTGATGATTGACCACCAGCACGTCGGCAGCCTGCGCGGTTTTACGCGCTTTTACCACAAAACAGTCGCTGTAAACCGGACACTCACCGCCCAGGCAATTATCCATGGTAGAGGTCACCTTTGGCCAAATAGGTGCATCTTCCGGTACAGCACTCAGCTCGGCGATATCACCACACGTTGTGCGACCCAGCCAGGTGCGAATGCGTGCCAGTTGATCCTGCTGTTCAGGGCGTAAACGCTGGCCTTCCACCTTTTCCAAGCGGTGGTGACACAAATAATTGGCACGCCCTTTGAGTAGCGCCACAGAAGTGGATACGCCTAATGCTTTGCGCACTGTGGGCAAGTCACGGTGAAAAAGCTGGTCTTGCAGGTTTTTGGTGCCGGTGGAAATCATCACCTTTTTGCCGCAAAGCAGCGCGGGCACGAGATAAGCGTAGGTTTTACCCGTGCCGGTACCGGCCTCGGCGATGAGCATTTCATTATTTTCCAGCGCACGGGCGGTAGCCTCGGCCATGTCCTGCTGCTGGCTGCGGGCCGCAAAACCGGATACATGTTTTGCGAGGGGGCCATTCGGCCCCAGAATATCAACAATGGTTTGCATGAAAATGACAGAAAATAGCGTGAACAGCCTCAGGAGGCCTGCTCATCAGGGAAATGTTCTTCGTCTACATCATCCACTGACCAGACCCGCGTGCTGATAGCCTTGAATTTCGCCACCGACATGGCTCCCCGCTTGGCACGTTTTTCGGAAGTTTCCGCTGTTGCGTCAACCAGCACCTCGCGGTCGGCTTCGTAAATCGCCTGTGCTTCGTAATCTTCATTCATGAGAATCAGCATCACACTGTCCCAATCCTGCTCCATTTTGATCTGCCCGATGCGCTGGCCACTCTTTTTGTCATTAAAAATGGTGCGACCTTTAATCTGGATATACTTACCCTCACGGCTGCCGGTACCAATGGCATCGTAGCCCCCTGCGCCCGGTTCCGCAGGTACCAGCTTCATCAGGCGAATCACATCATGGGTGGCAATTTCGTTACTGATGCCCAGCGCCTGCCCCGTGGCCCGGCGATAATCCGCCGCCAGCTTGCGAGCCTTGTGCATCAATTTGTCTACGTCGTATACGGCCATGGTTGTTTGAATCGCGAAACGCTGCTCATCCGGGAAAAAGGTTTTGCGTATCTAACCCTATTTACCGCCATTTTGGAAGCCGTAACACATGAAGAATACCAACCAACCACCTGAAAAATCACTTGAATTATTCGCCCAGCATTGCCTTTTTCAAACCCGAATCTGCCGGTTCCTCCCCCAACCAGACCCTGAGCAGAGCGGAATAAAACCCCTTGTCGGGAATACTGCCTTTTATTTCATCATTGATACGCACCCGGGTGCCGGTTTCTGGCAGGTAATCCAATTCGATGCGATCACCGCGTTTGACAGTGACGAACAGCGCATTGAAGGCTTCAAGCGTTGTTTTAAATGCATCAAATTGTTCGTTGGTATGATTGTTTTTAAACCCGTCAACCCAGCCTTCGATGAGTTTTTCTTTTTCAACTTCTTTATAAAGAAAGTGCATCAATATGCGTTTAGGGCCATCCATGCTGATAGCCGTCTCAGCATCATTTGTTTTTTGCGGCAAATAAAGCGCCCCCACATAAATTTTAAAAAAGAATTTGCTGCGAGTACCGGCACCATTCAGTTTGAGATTGGTATTGGCAAGCGTCACCTGCTCCGGCACCTTGACCCCGGCCACCTCTTGCGCATAACCAGTGGTAGACAGGAAGCACAACAATAACAAACTGGAAAATGTAAATCGGATATTCATTTCGGGCTCTCCGTAATTTAGCGACAAAGGTTCGTTACCCGAGTTATAGCACAGCCTGGAGACTGGGATAAAAAAACAAGTCTGCCGCATAAAGAAAAGACTGAATAGCAACAAGACTCTGCTGTAATCAAATCACAAACTGTCTCTTTTAAGAGACAGTTTTGCATGACAAATTACCCAGATTTATAACTTCATTGTCCTGTTCAGGATAAACGGGAACAACAAGACAAGTAATTGCGTTCAATCCAATGCAGATAACTAAATCCAATAAAATCCGGATCAACATAAACTCAAGGAGCCATCATGAGATTCGTCACGCTTATAATCACCATTCCTTTTATATTATTAATGTCCGCCTGTGTATCCAGCAGTAAATTTGAGGCTGCACTGGCAGAAAAGGAAGCGATGAGCCAGTCCCTGGAAAGCGCGCAAAATGAAATCAGCCGTAATAAAGAACAACTTAAAAAAGCAGAACAGGAATTAGCCGCTGCCAGAGCAAAAGTTACCGCAACACAGAATGAGCTGGCAGAACTTGAAGCAAAAAAACAAGCGCTTCAAAAAGAGCTTTCCGATTCTCAGGAAAAAATGGCCACACTGAGCAATATTGAAGCCGAAACTAAACGCCGAAATGAAATATATGCACAGTTTGTCAATCGGCTGAAAACCATGATCGATGGAGGCCAGCTGACTGTCAGTATCGAACAGGGACGGATTGTGATTAATCTTCCGAACAATGTCCTGTTCAAAAGTGGAAGTGCTCATTTGAATCCTGACGGTAAAGAAGCTCTGACTCAAATCGCTGCGGTGTTGAGCCAGTTTTCTGACAGGCGTTTTCAAATTGAAGGGCATACAGACAACCTGCCCATTAAAAGTGCCCGATTCCCCAGTAACTGGGAATTATCAACATCCCGGGCACTGACTGTTGTCCATCTACTGACAGATATGGGCGTTGCCCCTGAAAACATTTCTGCCGCTGGCTTTGGTGAATTTCACCCAAGAGCAGACAATGAAACAGAAGAAGGTCGGAAACTCAATCGCCGTATAGAAATCATTATGCTGCCAAACCTTGATATTCTTTCCAGTGAGCTTCCAAAAGTAGCGCCGTAAAAAAATCTGGAATAAAGACATCTGCCTGATCAATTCGTAGAACAACAAAAAATGAAGAATAAAAAAGGATGCCCGGGTTATCGGGCATCCCCTATTTTGCGCATTCGTCCAAAGTTACAAAAAATACTAAGCGTCTTCTGGATCGCGCAAACATAACCCCACAACCGCAGACCGGTAACGACCGACAGAACCACTATTGACAATAGTATTATCCCAGGCACCCAACCTTACGATATAACCGCAGCGTGGCATTCCGTCAGTATCCAGCGACCAGTTCCCATTCTCAAAAGTCTTGGTCGGTGAAAACACCCTGTTCAAAGGCATTGTCCCGCCTGCGGGTAAAGGTGCCGGATTGGTAAAACTGCCACCCTTGGCTGGCTCAACAAAAAGACGTACCTGACGCAAATGTGCATCGGAAGCTGAATAGCTACCATCAATCACGTCACCAATTGTAAAGTCAGCACAATCGCCTCCACCCGAAGTAATGTTGATTGCAACATCAGGGGCATCATTATCCAGCATTACTCTCACCGTGGCACCATACCAGACGGGACCAGGCACTACCGGGTTTTTTGCCTTGATACGAATATCCCACAGGCCGGTCTTGCCTGCCGTCTGCCAGCGCGCCAATACGTTACCCACCGGAAATATTTGCGCATTGCCAGGGCCACCAATCAAATCTTCCTGGTATTCATACCAATTCATTTCATCAACCGACTGATCCGCCTTCGGCATATCACTCCAGACACCGTTTAATAACTGATCACGACCTAACTCAAAACTGTTGGAAAGCGGTTGCCACCCACCCCCATTTTCTCTGACTTCGACCATGTATTTCAGGTTAGTCACTCCAGCACTAATGTCTGTTGTATTGGCAATATGTCCGGTAATAATAACTTCACCACCAAACGGACTTTCCGTCGCAGTAAAACCAGCCAAAGCAGCAGTACCACTCGCCAAACCAGTTACCTGATTAATCTCATCCGTATCCATACTCGCGACCGTCTGGATGATAGGCATATGTGTACCAGGGGGATAAGCATAACCGGGTTTGATGTGTATCACGGTTTCCTCACGATTACCCCACACCGGCACATAGTTGGGGTTGTTACATGGCGGTGCCACATTCCAGGACATGATCGCCCGTACAGGAACCAGCCTCGGCCCCTGCCCACAGGGTTGACGGTATTGGTCAAAATTAACAGGAAGGAAAACCGCATACTCCAAACCGTCATCTGGCACTTTGTTGATATCATGAACGTTGACGGAAGTTGTCCCCAGACAGGTTTCAAAACTGCCATTGTCATCAAAATCCGCCCAGAAAGTCACATACTCACGACTGCCTTGTGTACATAAACTTCCAGAGTAGCCGGACGATAACTTGATCCGGATTGTAGCAACCATTGTCTGCGTTTTCGGGTCATAACCGATACATTCCATCTCTTCATAGCGTGTATTACCATCGCCCGGGTTTAGTACCGCCACCAGATCATTGATGTCGATATCAAGATCAAGATCCGCCAGCAGCCCTGTACTAGCCGGTGATGTGAGCGAGGCTGACAGAACAGGTTGACTCATTAACTTATTCAGTTCGGTCAGTGCAAAACGGTGTACCGGCACATCTTTTCCTTTATAAATTTTCTGCAACTCCGGCACAGTCATCGCCATTTTTTTTGTTGGGGCAATGCTTGCATTTACATCAATGGCCGACAACAATTCTGGTTTAACTTTTACTTCCAGTGCCTGAAGAAAATCACCAACCAGGAAAAAAGTTTTAGGGTCTACCTGGATGTGGGTATCATTTATATCTCCCCACACAGGAATAAAATCTGGCGTATCTTCAGGCGGTGCGTTATTCCAGGAAAGGATAGCGCGTGCCAAAATGATATTCTCGGTAACACAAAATTTTTTAGGTGGATTTACCGTTAATGACGCAGCATACTCAAGTCGTTTGCTACCTTTGGTCCCTTCCGGAATATCATAGGATGTGAAGCTGGTTAACCCCTGATCCACCCAGGTCGCACCATCATCATAGGAAAGGTAAAAACGCACAAACTCTGGTGAGCCATTGGAACAAACATCACCACTATAGCCAGCAGATTGTTTAATATAAACAACGGCCTCCAGACGATTAAATTGTGGTTGAAAGCCAACACAACCCAATTCTTCGTAAAGGGTATTACCTTGAATATTAAGCACTGATTTAACTGGACAACATTTATCAAGGTTGCCGAAATAGTTGGGATTTTTCAACAACAATGCACGAAATTGAGAGCGTTCTTTTGTGTATGTAAGCTTACTATGTTTGCTATGCTTGGTATTTGACATGACTCTATCCTCTAAATTGATGAGAGTTTTTTGTCCAAGCGAAAAACCACAAAAACAAAAAACAGCGGTTCAACCGTTAGAAAAGTAATGCTCTTATATGAAATCGTGAGATAAACATAAAAAATTGCCTATACCACATGTTTATCATGCAACCATCATAAAAAATTCTATATGATATTTTCCACAAAAATTTAGGGAATATTGACAAGAGTAAAAAATAGAATAACAACCCCGCAGTAAGCTTTCTCACTGCGCGAAATCGGGGTATTAACACTTAGGCGCTTCAACAAAAACCCTGCGTAGCAGGCTGCGGAAAGTCGGTTCCAGAGAAATTAAAGAAAATAATTTCGGGACAAATGATATTTCATCTCAATTGCGGACGCTTTTGCAATTTTCGCTGTAACGTTCGGCGGTGCATACCAAGGGCGCGAGCGGTGGCCGTAATATTGCCTTTATGGTCGTTTAATACCTTTTGAATATGCTCCCACTCTATACGGTTGACGGAGAGCGGCTGTGTCGTGATATCCACACCGGTATCACCCTCCTCACGATAAAATGCAGCAATGACTTCATCAGCATCCACAGGTTTAGCAAGATAGTGAATAGCGCCCAG
>WFQM01000136.1 GCA_015487095.1 Gammaproteobacteria bacterium
CTTTTATAACGCCCTTCCCAGAATCGTCCTGTGCAGTTGTCTTCTGTATTGGCCTGTCGGGCGAGAGACTCATTTAAACAGCGCATGAACCAGCCCAGGTCTGTTAAACGGCTGCGCCACTCCTGCACAAGTTCAATCACCAGCTTTTGCTCCGCTTTAATCAACCGTTCGCCTTTCTGCATTCGATCAATTAACAAAGGTGCCTTGAATAACCGGGTCCAGCGTTCAATCACCGCCTCGTCAGACCATGACTGAGCCTGGGGTTGATTAATGTGCAGGACCAAATGGTAATGATTGCTCATGACCGCGTACGCACAGACATCGATAGAAAAAACACCGGCTAATTCAGCGAGCTTATCGACCACCCATTGTTTACGGTGTTCGTAACTTTGACCAGAAAATTCATCATTGCCACAGAGAAAGGCGCGGCGAACACAACGTGAGATACAGTGGTAGTAGGGCGTTGAATCCAGGCAGACCTGGTTTTTGCGAGGGTTTGGCATCCGAGCCTCCTTCTTCCGTGTGGGTAAAGTATGTTTTGCAATCTAACGAGGCTCGTTCTGGATGTCAAATGACTGATGGGTGTCTTTTCTCACTGCGGATGTCAAATAATTGATGGGTGTCTTTTCTCACTAATAATTGATGGGTGTCTTTTCTCACTGGTTTTTCTCACTGGTTTTTAATTTCTGTTTTTACTTATTGCTTTACTGTTTTTTACTGGCTGGGATGGTGATTTTATACTCTATCGGTAACTAGATATTGTGATGTTTGCTCTATTCCATGGGTATGTTTTTATTTTCTGACTCAACTTTAACCACTCTCCTGAATGCTATAGGCCACATAAAAAGGGCGTAAAGCGGGTGTATGGTTACTTATATCTAGTTATGATTTTGATTTATGGATAGGATATGTAACCATTCAGGTTGGACGACGTAGTTGAGCAGCCTAACGGCGTGTAGAGTGTGTTACATTTTGTGGCCGATACCACTGAAAGTAGGCGCTTTGCGTATCGTACATAATGTGCGAGAGCGGCCAGACGCACAATGCACTGTGCGTCTGGTTGTAGTGACTTACCTGACCGGTGAACTTTCCAGATTTATAAAACATGATGCTCAGCAACATGTTAATGCATCTTCCTCGGCGGTTAACTGCGGAATCCAAATTCAATATCCCGCCATAAATCAGCATCTGAGTGAGCTTGTTTATAATTTTTCCGGGAATTTTTCGAGGGATTTGCATATTTACCAGAGGTAAAAATTATGCGTACAGGGACAGTATTCAGCGGGCTTATCGTGCTTGCCATCGTTATGTTGGTTGGTTGTGGAAAAGATAATTCTGCTTCTTCGCCAGATATCAGCAATGTCATCCTTGGCGGTAGCGCAGTAAAGGGTATTATCAATCTTGGTAACGTGGTAGCCGAAGAGCTGGATACCAGCGGCAGGGCCATTGCCCGGGTGGGCAGTACTATTACCGGTATTGATGGTAGTTACAGGCTCACAGTGGATAAAAACAATTATAAAGGTGGACCTATTCGGGTCACTGTCAGCGCTGATGCAGATACTCAGATGAAGTGTGATGTACCGGCAGGCTGCGGAGTTCGCGCAGACGGTATCATGGATAGCAACAACGTGATTGATTTCGGCGAATGGTACAAACCCGGTAGTTTGACGATGGTTGCACTGGTTGCCGAGGCCGTTACCGGTGACAGTCTCGTTGTTAACATCACGCCCTACACCCATCTGGCGGCCAGTCGTGCCATGGAGGCGCGCTCATTGGACGCGGCCGGGATTTACAATGCCAATTCTGAAGTGTCCAATTTGCTGGGTGGTGTCGATATTCTCAAAACTGAGCTTCTGGATATCACCGATGATGATATGGTGAAGGGCGGTTCTGCGGTGGAAATTATCTATGCCGCCTTCTCATCTGCGATTGCCACCCTGGCGGATACTTCCGGTGGTAATCCAGATGTCAATAGTGTGCTCGCTGTTTTGTCAAATTCATTCATTGGTGGCACGATTTCAGCCGATGACGATGGCATGGACGACAGTATTATTTCTTTGCAGGAAATCATTGATGGGACGCGCAGCGTTCTTGGTAAAAAGGGCATTGCCGTTGAAACATCAGGAAGAATCACTGAATTACAGATAAGAGTTGATGAGGCCACTGCGGCTGGCCGCAGTATTGATCCGAAACCCAGCCCCATTACCGGCAGCTCTGCGCTGGCCAGAGTTAAAGCTTTTATAAGTGATATGCGTACCTGGGGATTCGTTATTAAGGAGGAGGGCCGAGCTGAACGCAGTGCTCTTATGCAACAGGCGGGTATGGCAGCCATGGCTGCAAATGCAAGTCATAAGTTCCTGACAGGGCCGGCTTTTTCAGGCGCATTTGATGCCATCGAACAGAGTTTTTCGAATGGGCTTGTCTATGGCAACCTGAGTGATTTCACCGTAGGGTCGCCGGATGATCCACAATTCAGCGCCGGTACTATCACCAATGCAGCAGGCATTATTACTGTTATCAATGGAGTGATTAACGGTGTCACGGTTAATATGACGGTGCAATTACCCGCTCATGGAGTAACGGCATCCAGCTTCACGTTGGGTATTATTTCTGCCAGTTTGCGTAGTGTGGCGACGGATATTGATATCAATAATGGCACCATTACGCTTAATACCGTAGAGCCATATACCGTCAACTGGATGCCAAGTGACTTGAGCACTGACATTATTCCTCGCATCTCGCACGGCTCCATCAATCTGGATATAGCATTGACACAGAAACTGGATGCCATGAGTGTGCCTATAGCTGCGCCAGTGACTTTTGCGGGGAGTCTGGATGTTACGCTGGCAGAACCCGTAGGCGGTGGTTTTGGTAGTGCCTGGGTAAGGTCCAATTCTTTGGTGATGAGTGGCAGTATCAGCGATACCGTCGGTAATAGTCTGGATGCTCATCTCGTGGGCAACACTACCGGTATTAATGGTGGTCTTGCCAGTGGCTTTTTACCGCTGGGTCCGCTGTCAACGGGGAGCGTGGGTCTGTCTTTCAAACTGCAACTGGCCGGTTTGCCAGAAGCCTCCGTCAATATGAGCAGCAGTCGAGCCGGGTTTTATGAGGATGGTGCCACGACCATTGTTGTCAACTACGGTTTACGACAGATTGTTATAAATACCAGATACACCGGTATGAGCAGCATCTCCACTGCGAACGTAACGGGCAGTGTTACCATCACTAATCAGGATGGCGTCAGTATGACCATGGAGAATGATTTTAAAATTACGCCCGGACACATTGTGCTTAATGGTCAAATGTACGGCACCATTGTCCACCTGAATAATGGACTGACGAAAATTATCTACACCGACGGTACCTTTGAAGTTTTGTAGTATTCACGGTTGCACGGTTAAATATGAATTAGGCGCTAAATCGCCATGTTTTCAGTGTCTGTCAACAAAACTTGGAGAATGAAAACCCAACGCAAAGGCGCAAAGGCGCAAAGACGCAGAGAGCGCAAAGGGTGAGAGGATAACGGGAAAAATATACATCCATGGCGCTAGCGTTTTAGGTATTAAGGATTAGAAAAATACTTGTGGGTAAGTTTATCTGGCTTAGGTTAATACCTAAGTCTCAATCGTTACGAGGATATCTCTGCGTTCTCTGCGTCTTCGCGCCTTTGCGTTAGATTTTATGATTTGGGTATTTTTTAGCGCTTAATTGACATCAAAGAAGTATTCAAATGACGGGCGATGTTTTTGCCGGGAGGTGTTTGTCGCTGGTGTGACAGAGATACATCAAACGGCACAATACCGAGGCAGTCGCCCGGCAGTCGTTGTTTCAGGGTCATGATATTTTCAGTTGCACAAATCATCTTTGCACATAGCATATTGCCAACCCAGGCCGTGTGTTGCAGGCCATGTGCAGCAATGCTTTCTGCGGTTAACAGTGCATGATTCAGGCAGCCCAAACGCAAACCCACTACATTGATGACCGGCAACCCCAGCGCGGTTGCAAGATCAGCCATGGTTTCATTTTCATTCAGCGGCACCTGCCAGCCACCGGCACCTTCAACAATCACCACATCGGCCTGTGCCGCAATTTTTTCGTAAGCACGACAAAGAGGGTCGATGCGCATGGTTACATCGTTCTGTGCAGCGGCAATATGCGGTGCAATAGCCGCTTCAAAAGCATAGGGGTTAACCACGTCGTAGGGTAGTTCAAGGCTGGCCTGTTGCATAAGTTGCACAGCATCATTGTTGCGCAAACCTGTTGTTGTTTTTGTGCAGCCTGCTGATACGGGTTTCATTGCAACAACACTTAACCCCTGTTGTTGCAATGCTGCCATCAGACCCAGTGCGATGGTGGTTTTTCCCACATCGGTATCGGTGCCGGTGATAAAAAACCCTTTACCCATTAGCGGCGTACACCAGGGTTCATCGGATTAACGGGCATGCTGACAGCGACCTCGTTTTTACCGGCAAGCGGTGCCCATGCGTGTCCGTAGACTACCTCGTAGGTCACTGGAAGGCTGCCATGGTGGCGCAATTTTTCGTAGGCGGCGGCCATATTTTTCAAACGTGTTTTTCCGGTTAGCGTGTGGCGGCGTTCGCTGGCCATGTTGTGTGCGCCCAAGGTTTTGAGTTCACGCATCAGTTGATAAACATCGGGATAAGTGAGGGTGAAATTTTCCACGTCCATCACCGGATCGGCCAGGCTGGCACGCAGCATGGCATCACCAATGTCGTGCATATCAACGAAGTCATGCACATGCACAGCCTCACCGGAATCAGCGTCAGCTACCCGCCAGCTTTGGCGTAATTCTTTCAATGTGTCCGGGCCAAAGGTGGAAAACATCAGCAGCCCACCGGGCTTAAGCACCCGTCGAAATTCAGCAAAGGTATGTTCAAGATCATCACACCATTGCAGAGTAGCATTGGAAAAAATCAGCTCAATGCTGTGATCTGCAATGGGCAGTTGTTCAGCATCAGCACAAATATAACTGTTTTTAGTTGTCCATTTGTTGAGTTGTTTGTGCAGCCAGCCATTACGTTGTCGGGCGTATTGCAGCATGCGGGGGGCAAGGTCCAGCGAAATGATATGTGACTTCTTATATCGCCTGCCCAATGCCTGCGAGCACACACCAGTGCCTGCCCCTACATCGAGTATTCTGCCGGGTTCAAGTCTGACCAGTTCCAGTCGCTCAAGAATGCGCTCACCGATTTCACGTTGCAATATCGCAACATCATCGTAATGCTCAGCGGCAGCATCAAAAGATTGACGCACACGCGATTTTTCCAGTTTGTGTAATGGGTTTTGTGAAGGTGTGTTGATTGTCATTAGTGGTATGGCAAAAAATCAGGATAAAAAAGAAATGAGCGTTTGCAGAAACTCATCCGGGTGTGACAAAAAAGGCGCATGTCCTGCGCCGGGAATAATCGACAGACGGGCACCAGTAATCATATCCCGGGTTTTTTCGGCGGCTCTGCGTCGAAACAGTGAATCGTGCTCTCCGCTAATTAATAATGTGGGACAGGTGATTTTTGCCAGCTCGGGACGCAGGTTTGTGTGGCGCAAAATAGCCAGCCCGGCTTCCAGTGCAGCAGGTTGCGGGTTGCCATGCCGAAACACCCGTTCACGCAGAATGTGTTGTTGTTCCCGGGCGTGTTCACTGCCCATGGCCTGAATGGCGATAAAGCGTTTAATGGTTTGCTGGTAGTTTTGTTTGAGGCCATGGGCAAAGCTGTCCAGCACTTCGGCGTCAGTGCCATCGGGCCAGGTGTCATCGCGCACAAATTGCGGCGCACTGGCAACGAGTACGAGCTTGCGAATGTTATCCGGGTTATTCAATGTCAATTGCGTGGCGATCATGCCGCCTAATGACCAACCGACAAGCATGGCATTTTGAGGCACAAAGTCATTAATGGTTGCAGCCAGATTTTGCAGGCTGTAATCCGCAAGGCTGTCCAGGCTGCGCCCATGACCCGGCAGGTCGAGCAGGGTGACGCGAAATTGTTTCGTGAGTGCGGGCAGAATACCTTCCCATACGTCGGCATTCATTCCCCATCCATGTAACAAGACAACATCAGGCCCGTTGCCGAGCGTTTGTGTGAAAAGATTCATGGCATCATTTTCTGTGTACTGGCGTCCAGCGCAGCAAGTAACTGGTCAACTTGTGCCGTAGTATGATTGGCACACAAAGTGATGCGTAACCGGGCACTGCCTTCGGGTACGGTGGGTGGGCGAATGGCACTCACCAGAATTTGATGTTCTTGCAACAGAGTTTCACTCAAGGCCATAGCCTGTTTGGAATCGCCGACAAGCAATGGTTGAATGGGGGTTTGTGAGGCCATTAATGTTAACCCCAATTGTTCTGCGCCGCTTCGAAATTGCTGAATAAGTGTGGCAAGTTTTTCGCGTCGATCATCGGCAGCACGTAATAAACCCAGGCTGGTGTGTGTTGCTACGGCAACTGCGGGTGGTAGCGCTGTGGTGTAAATATAACTGCGTGCTTGTTGAATCAGGGTTTCAATCAATACTTCGCTGCCAGCGATAAAAGCACCAAATGTGCCGAAAGCTTTGCCCAGTGTGCCCATCAGTATGGGTACCTGGTTTTGGTCTAACCCAAAATGATCAGTTGTACCGCGCCCCTGTTGACCGATAACACCTATTCCGTGGGCGTCATCCACCATC
>WFQM01000137.1 GCA_015487095.1 Gammaproteobacteria bacterium
GCCATGTCGGGCCGGATCATGCCTGAGCCCTTGGCAATGCCGGTAATGGTGACCCTGTGGCCATCTATTTCCAGTTCTCGGGAAACACCCTTGGGCACGGTGTCAGTGGTGAGAATACCGTGGGCAGCATCGGCCCAGCCATTTTCATCCAATGCCGCCAGCGCTTTGGGCACCGCATCACAAATGGCGGTGACTTGCAGAGGTTCGCTAATAACCCCCGTAGAAAAAGGCAACACCGCTTCACGCACGCAACCCGCAGCTTGCGCCACAGCATCACAACAAGCCAGGGCGTCTGTCATGCCCTGCTTGCCCGTACCTGCGTTGGCATTACCCGTATTGATCAACAAATATCGGGGAGAGGTTTGCGCCCGATGCTCACGGGCCACAATCACTGGCGCGGCACAAAAAGCATTACGTGTGAATACCGCAGCCACGGTAGCGTCGTCGCACAACTCTATCACCACTAAATCACGGCGATCCGGTTGTTTGATGCCGGCACAAGTCGTGCCCAGGCGCAGGCCTGCGACGGAATGTAAAACAGGAAGCGTATGAATGTTTGAAGTCATAGCGGGCAAGATACAAGAGAGAAAGAGCAGAAGAAAGATAAAAAGCTGACAATCATCTACGGGAGGCTTTCGTTATAACCCCGTTTTGATGTGAATCAAGCGATAAAAATACCTGTTTTTAAAGAATCACCGGGTATTTCACACAGAGGACGTAAAGTTTTTGATGTTTTTCTCTGCGTCCTTTGCGTCTCTGCGACCTCTGCGTTTATAACACGTCACTCGTTAACAGCACCGCTACATATGTCTCTTTCCCATTTGGTGGAACCGCTGCGCTTGTTCCACCCTACCCAGTTCTGCGTTTATAACTCACCGTTTGTCAGCACCACTACAACTGCCCTTATGCCAACCGGCCATGGCACTGTTTGTATTTTTTACCGGAACCACAAGGACAGGGCTCATTGCGCCCCACTTTACGACCTTCGCGCACAAAGGGTTTCTCGGCGTCTTCTGCAGCAGCTTTCGCCTCATCCGGTGCTTCGCCCGCCGTTGGTGAGGCTATTTCGTCATGACGATAAGAAACCGGTGCCGTACTCCGACGCTGTTCGTCAATGGCCGCTACATCCTCTTCGGCCTGAATCTGTATTTTGGACAGCATCTCCACCACTTCCCGTTTGACCCGTTCCAGCATCTGCGAAAACAATTCAAACGCTTCGCGCTTGTATTCCTGCTTGGGGTTTTTCTGTGCGTAACCACGCAAGTGAATGCCCTGACGCAAGTGATCCATCATGCCCAGATGGTCTTTCCACTGCTCATCCAGCACCTTGAGCATCACGGCCTTTTCAAAATGACGCAGCACGCTCTTGCCCACCATGGCTTCTTTTTCAAAATAGCTCTGTTCCATCGCCTCCAGAATACGTTTGCGCAGTGTCTCTTCATGCAGGTCATCATCTTCATCCAACCACTGCTGGATCGGTATAGAGAGCATAAACTCATCTGTCATTGCTTTTTCCAGGCCAGCAACATCCCACATTTCCTCCAGACTTTCTGGCGGAATATAAGTGCTGATCACTTCATCAACAACAGCCTCACGCATCCCTGCAATAGATTCGGACACATCATCTGTTTCCATCAGTTCTGCACGCTGCCCATAAATCACTTTACGCTGATCATTGGCAACATCATCGTATTCCAGCAGATTTTTGCGGATATCGAAGTTATGACCCTCGACTTTACGCTGGGCATTTTCAATTGCTTTGTTAACCCACGGATGCTCGATAGCTTCACCTTTCTCCATGCCCAGTTTTTGCATTAACCCGGAGACACGATCCGAGGCAAAAATACGCATCAGATTATCTTTCAGAGACAGATAAAAACGGCTGGAACCCGGATCACCCTGGCGACCGGAACGGCCTCGCAACTGGTTATCCACGCGCCGCGACTCATGACGTTCGGTACCCACCACATGCAAACCACCCGCCGCCAGCACCGTGTCGTGTTGTTTCTGCCAGTCAGCCGTCATCTGTTGGCGTTTGTCCTCGCTGATATCTCCCGCTTCGGCCAGCTCAACTTCAAGGTTGCCACCCAATACAATGTCGGTACCACGGCCAGCCATGTTAGTGGCAATGGTAATGGCTCCCGGCGCACCGGCCTGGGCAATAATCTGCGCTTCTTTCTGATGAAACTTGGCATTTAACACATTATGTTTAATATTTTGCTTGTCCAGTAAATCGGAAAGGTACTCGGACGTTTCAATGGACGCCGTACCCACCAGCACCGGCTGCTGGCGCTCACGACAGTCTTTAACATCTTCCACAATGGCGGCAAATTTTTCTTCCGGCGTAAGAAATACCAAATCCGCATGATCCTTTCGTGCAACGGCTTTGGAGGTAGGAATGACGATCACTTCCAGACTGTAAATCTGCTGAAACTCAAAGGCTTCAGTATCGGCAGTACCGGTCATGCCCGCCAACTTGTCGTAGAGGCGGAAAAAATTCTGGAAAGTGATTGACGCCAGGGTCTGATTTTCATTTTGCACCTGCACGCCTTCTTTGGCTTCCACCGCCTGATGCAAACCATCAGACCAGCGACGCCCCGGCATGGTACGACCGGTGAATTCATCAACAATGATCACCTCATTGTTTTTAACAATGTAATCCACATTGCGCTGAAACAGCGTGTGCGCACGTAACGCAGCAGTGGCATGATGCATAAGCTTGATGTTGGCAGCATCGTAAAGACTTTCGTCTTCGCCCAGCAAACCCACTTCAACCAGAAACTCTTCTACATGCTGATGCCCCAGCTCGGTGAGAAATACCTGTTTGCTCTTTTCTTCAAGGTAATAATCGCCTTCTTCTTCACCCTCTTCGAGCTTCTCGCCAGCCTGTGGCACCAATTTGGGTGCAATAGCGTTGATTTTTTCATACAACTCGGAGCTGTCTTCCGCAGGACCGGAAATAATCAGCGGGGTACGCGCCTCATCAATGAGAATGGAGTCCACC
>WFQM01000138.1 GCA_015487095.1 Gammaproteobacteria bacterium
ATGTGCCATTGTGGTACGAGGATCATGTGTTTGTTTCAGGCAAGGGAATTAGCGGTTACCATTTTGGGCTGGACGGGAGCTATGATGGCTTGCGAACAGTTCAGGTGGTTGTTGATTAGCCCATGTTTTGGAACTTCTCTTATAATTTCGGTATCTTTTTAATCTCCAGCTCTCCCGCCTGATGTAAATCTTTACCGAGCAATATTGGGTGTTCAGATCTATTAACTTTGTTGACCACTCCCGATTTTTTCTGGCTGGAAGGCACCAGGGAATCCCACCAACTAATCCCGGAGTCCAGTAATATCGGCGTTGCCAGTGTTGCAGATGCTGCTTGTACATCAATTGATGGAAGAATACGCGAAACAACAAATTCAGCCCGTGGTTTAATTCTGTCGTGGCCTACTCGTCCTCTTTCTGCAGTACTGATAATATAATCCGGGGCAAGGCCGGTGATACCCTGATCGTACTGGATACCATGGCGGTATCCCATTAAATACTCTTCTGCCAACATCGCATAATCTTCAGCAATGTTGCTGTAGTTGTAAGAGCTGGTGGCGGAAAAAGGGAAGAAAAAATCACTCACCAAGGATGGTGTATAATTTTTTTGTGTCCCGGTTGCCGCATTTCCCCGAAACATGACGCCACCCAATTGGTGCATTTCTTGTGAGTTCAGTGAGTATGCTGCGGCCAGTTTTTTCGAATCCTGCTGGTTTAAAAGTGAATAGCTCCAGGGGAAATCTGATGGGGCGGCTGAGTCCCAGGCTCTCGGTGGGAAATAATCATTCGCATGGGCAAGCTCATGATAAAGGATTCGCAAGGTATAGAACCGGGATTCCTGTGTTGTTCTCGTTGCTCTCGAAGCGAGAGCTGGCGTAGTGTAGGCATAATTATTATTTTTTATCATTCGCCAGGGGTCTTGAAATTTAAGCTCAGTGCTGAAGTTTTGTCTGAAGTCCGGGGTTGCGTTCAGTGTGTCTCTTTCCTGGGGAGTAACCCAAAAATATTTGGCATCTATATAAATAGCACCAGTTCCGGCCCAAAAAAATGATGGTTTGATATCGTGCGATATGACGATACTTCTTGTTGCACCGAACAGATTTTTTATATCGTTGTTGATATCAATCTGTTCAAGAAAATATTTGAAACGAACTCCCATCCAGTCATGAGAAACCAGGACTCGATCCATAATGTCATTCACCGAAGGTGTAATATTTTGAGTTCCGATAAAAGGCAATTTATTCAGGTTGCAGTAAGTGGTCGTAGTATTGGAATAAATGCATTCTTGCAGGCTGTCTGCATAAGCACTATCAGTATTGTAAGGGTAGGTGTCAGCTAACGAAATGTTGGCGAAACGACCGGATTCAAAAAAACTTTCGGGGGTAACCGGCTCGGGTTCCAACAGTATGTTTACAATATCATTGGCAGAATTACCCAGGTCATCACTGGCTTCAACCCGGAATTGTAGAAGTGTGTCTTCAGTCACGAATGGCGCGATAAAATGTATGACTCTTTTATTGTTGTCAGGAATTGTGGCTGTTGGACCTGTTATTTGAGCCCAGCTGACACTGGTTAGTTTTCCCGGAAAGTTGTCATAGGCGTAAAGCGTTATTCTGGCTTCAGAATTCGCTTCATGATCGAGACGCGCATTAAGATAGACAGTGGAATCATTCATAGCGGTAAAGGAATAATTTACAGAGCGTACACCACCCGTAGAATCTTTGAAATTAACACTGAAACCGTAAGTGCCGATTGCAGGCACATCAAATCCAATCACTTTTCTGTTGGCACCAGTAAAAGTGACAGAAGGACCACTGGTTTGTTGCCATGATACTTGGCTGATATCAGATTCTGGCGTTTCAAGGATCAATCCAATTGATTCACCAACTAATGCAGTATCGCCATCAGGCCCTTTGAGAGAGGCATCATATTGAATAGCTAACAGAGGATTAGCACCACCTCCCCCGTTTTCTCCACATGCTGTTATTAAAAACAAGCCTGAAATGACCAGGAAAATTGTGCGATCCATGCTATGCCCTGTTTTGGTTATTAAAGATTTATGTTTATGTCCTGATTTTGTAGTTTCTTTTTTACAAACCCGCAAGCTTTTTGTTCAAAATCAGGTGCTATATACCCGTAGCGATTGAGATTTAGGTCGTATGCACGCCCTGTTTCCTCCATGGCCGCGTTAAAACTCCTTGCAATAGAACGACTATTACGCGTCATTTCGCCTTGCCATGAAAAAAATATGACACACAGTTAAACCTAAATCCCAAACGCCACGGGTATAGTTCATATCGACTATGCTTGATGCAACCAGAAAAATATTTTTTATTTCACTGCATAGTGACTTAGGAATGGAACACAATAACTCATACAATTGGCACCTCTGCTTCAGCCCGTCTTCGCCCGTTCTTCAATCACAAAAGCTCGAAATAGAACGACTATTCCTGCACTTTTGTTCAATCAGAACGAACGAATACGAACTAAATCAGAGCACCACTTATATAAGTTATTGTGTTCCATTCCT
>WFQM01000139.1 GCA_015487095.1 Gammaproteobacteria bacterium
CGCCCTTATTTGTTGTCTGTGCATCCCCAGTATGAGTTGATTAAGCGTTATAAGCTGAAAGCAGGGGGCTGTCTGGCCGGTTTTTTTGTGGCGGGCTCAGCAGCTGTGTGGATGGCAACACTGCGGCTTGTTTAGTTCGGTAATTGGGTAGCCGATAACATCAGTGCAACTGCTGTCCCAGTGATAGCGTGTATAGCAGGACGACGGGCACCTGCATGATCATCACGACTGTGCGATAAATCAACCGGCCGGAACCTTCATGTTTAATAACTCTGTCAACCTTTTTTTCCAATTGATGAGAAAGCTGTTTGGCAATTTCATGAGTGATAAAAGCAAACACCAGCAAGCTCAGCACGGTTATTGCGCCGGGCCAGAAATGAATATCTATTTGCGGTTGGGTTTCCGCCCACCAGCGAAATACCATGGTGGCGGCGGCAATGCCTTGTATGGGTAATACAAAAGCCGGCCAGCGGCTGAAGACTGGAATCAACGGCAATAGTAACGACAATAGAAAAACCACATTCACGAGATTACTCAGCCGTAACTGCCCGGCGGCCAGTAATTCAGCCACAGGCAGTGCTGATTCCACGCCAAATAACACCGGATAGGCCACCAAAATAAAACTGACCAATGCCAGTGCGCGTGCCGCAGGGATGATGATGTGCTCCATCAGCCAGTGCGAAGGCGCAACGTCAGCGACGGCATTCAGTAATTTATAAGCGGCGACTTCGACAAATACTGAAACAACGGCAAAGAGTGCCAGGGCAAACAACAGTTTCGGATGAAATAATGATTCTAATAAGGTCATGGAATATCTATTGTGGATGATGTCTTGCGGTTTGTATCACCTTATTCGGCTACAATATGCGCAAGCTTTAAAACGGTCACTATTATGCCTGAATTTACATCACCTTTTGACATTCACCTCACGGTTGAAAATACGGATTCCAGCGCTGTGGATTTACTGGCGGAAGCCACTGGCTTGTCCAAACAACAGATCAAACAAGTTATGCAAAAAGGTGCGGTATGGCTGGAGGAGAAAAAAACCGGCAAGCCACGCAGGTTGCGACGTGCCAGCAAAACACCTGCCGTGGGTGATGAGTTACACCTTTATTATGACAGCCGTGTCTTGGAATCTATTCCTGCATCACCTCAGCTTATTGCGGATCAGGGTGAATACAGTATTTGGTATAAACCTTATGGCTTGCTTTCGCAGGGCTCAAAATGGGGAGATCATTGCACGATCCAGCGCTGGGTTGAGCAAAACCTGACACCGCAGCGCCCGGCTTTTGTGGTGCATCGCCTGGATCGTGCCGCTACCGGTTTAATCATTATCGCCCATCAAAAACGCATGGCTTCCAAGCTTGCCAAATTATTTGCGCAACGTGAAATGGAAAAACGTTATCAAGTGATTGTGCATGGCCGGTTTCCTGAAAGCACCTGGCCGAAAAAAATAGATACGGATATTGATGACCGTTCTGCGCGCAGTTATGCAAGCTTGCTGGAATATAATGAGGAAAAAGATCGCTCTTTGCTGGATGTGCGTATTGATACCGGGCGTAAACATCAAATACGCAAGCACCTGTTGGGCATTGGTTTTCCGGTAGTAGGGGATCGTTTGTATGCTGGAGAAGGCCAGCAGGAAGAGGGCGAAGAAAATCTGCAATTAACGGCCAGCAGCCTGACCTTTGTCTGCCCGGTTACGCAGCAGGAAAAACATTTTAAGCTGCCCGAGGTATTAGCGCTTAAACTGTGTCTGTAGATTTAAATGCATCAATAATATTGCCAATCCTCTGTGGGTTGTCCCGGGTTTTGGGGTTGCCTCACATTCTGGGCACCAACTAAACCTAAATCCCAAACGCTACGGGTATATAGTTTTTTGTTTCACTTTATTCAACACAGCGTAAAATTGTAGGGTGGAACAAGCGCAGCGGTTCCACCAACAGGCTTTAAGAAACAACAAATCGCCTCTGCGCTCACAACCGTTGATAAAAGAACCTTGTAACAGAAAACCGATTGCCTGGAACAGGAGAAAAAAGCCCTCATGCAACAACGATTCATCGACAAGCGACGATAGCTGACCGAACGTTGAATATATCCCTTTCCCGTTTGGTGGAACCGCTACGCTTGTTCCACCCTACCCGGCTCAAATTGTAATATTTTATGTGCAGTGCAGAGTAGTTACAGCACACTCTGCACTGCACACATTCGATAACTTATTTGTTGACTTTAATAACAGACTGTTCGACGAGTAACGGGTATGTATATCCCATACCAAAATCGGTGCCCAGTACCACGATGCCAGTGGCAGTAATGTTGTTACCAACGGTGGCAGTTTGGCTGCTGGTGATAATGAGGTTGTTGGTGTTTTTGCCACCTGTGCCATCCTGTACGTGAATAAAGTTACGTTTCATGATGCCGTTATTCACTTTCACAACGTTGCCGGTCACCGTGACTTCTTTTCCTTTCAGCGTAGCCATTTGCGAATTAACTTCTTCGACGGTCATTTTCGCTGCGAATGCGGATGTGCTGATGAACAGACCCAGTGCGATAGTGCTCAGTAGTTTTTTCATTTTCGATACTCCTTTAAGTGGTGAGTGTTTTTAAGCGATTCATATTTTCTTAATACGTCGCAGTTGGTCTTCAAAGTTTTTTAATGCAGTTTGTATAACCGCAATTTTTTCCCGCTCTTTTGCCACCACCGCCTCGGGGGCGCGCTCGACAAATTTCGGGTTGGACAGTTTCCCTTCAATACGCATTACATCCTGTTTTTTCTTTTCGATCTCTTTGCCTAATCGTGCAATTTCAGCATCTTTATCGATAAGCCCTGCCATGGGAATGAGCAACTTCATTTCACCCAATAGCGCGGTAGCAGATTCCGGTGCTTCGTCATCTGCATTGAGTACGCTAATGGACTCAGTGCGGGCCAGAAAATCAATCGTGTGCCGATTGCGTTCCAGGTTGCTGATGTCCATATCACTGGCATTTTGCAACAGTACCGGCAGTGGTTTGCTGGGCTTGATGTCCATGCCGGAGCGAATCTGTCGTACGCCGACGATAAACTCCTTGACCCATTCTATTTCACGAGCAGCAGCTTCGTCCACATTCCCGGTGTCTGGTTGCGGATAGGGCTGGCGCATAATGGTTGCGCCCTTGCATCCGGCAAGCGGTGAAATCTTTTGCCAGATTTCTTCAGTGATGAAGGGCATCAGCGGGTGTACCGTGCGTAACAGGGACTCCAATACACGCACCAGCGTTTGGCGTGTGCCGCGTAATTGTGCTTCAGAGCTGTCATCGCTTGAGAGCACAGGCTTGGAAAGCTCCAGATACCAGGCACAATATTCATTCCAGGTGAAATCGTAAATAGCCTGCGCAGCATGGTCGAGGCGATAATTCTGCAAGGCTTCAATAACCTGCTGCTGGGTCTGTTGCAGACGCGCATCAATCCACTTGTCGGCAGCAGACAACGCAACATCGCCACCGTTCTGGCCACAATCTTTGCCCTCGGTGTTCATCAACACGTAGTTAGCTGCATTCCACAATTTGTTGCAGAAATTACGATAACCCTCCACACGGCCAAGGTCGAAATTGATGTCGCGCCCTGTGGAAGCCAGTGTGGCAAAGGTGAAACGCAGGGCATCGGTGCCGAAGGAAGGAATACCCTCGGGGAAATCTTTGCGGGTCTGTTTCTCTATTTTGGGCGCATCTTTGGGTTTCATCAGACCTGTAGTGCGTTTGGCCACCAGTGATTCCAGATCAATGCCATCGATGAGATCAATGGGGTCCAGCACATTACCCTTGGACTTGGACATTTTCTGGCCATGAGAGTCAAGCACCAGCCCGTGGATGTAAATATCGCGGAAAGGTACCTCGCCAGTGAATTTCAGGCCCATCATGATCATGCGTGCGACCCAGAAAAAGATGATGTCAAAGCCCGTGACCAATACGGAAGAAGGGTAAAAAGTATCCAGCTCCGGGGTCTTTTCCGGCCAGCCCAGAGTGGAAAAAGGCCACAGCGCAGAAGAAAACCAGGTATCCAGCACATCTTCATCCTGGCTCAGTGTTATTTCAGGGCCGAGGCCGTGTTTTTCGCGCACCTCGGCCTCGTTGCGACCCACGTACACATCACCCTGGGCGTCGTACCATGCGGGAATGCGATGGCCCCACCAGATCTGTCGAGAAATACACCAGTCCTCGATATTGCGCATCCACTCGTAATAGGTGTTTTTCCAGTTATCAGGCACAAAACGGATGTCGCCGTTTTCCACCGCCTTGATAGCCGGTTCCGCCAGTGGCCCCACTTTCACATACCACTGATCAGTGAGCAAAGGCTCGATCACCGCTCCGGAGCGGTCACCGCGCGGCACCATTAATGTGTGTTTTTCGGTTTTTTCCAGCAAACCCAGCTCGTCGAGATCGGCGATAACCTGCTTGCGGGCTTTGTAACGATCCAGCCCATGATAAGCGGCAGGGATCAGTCTACCGTGCTCATCGTCACTGCCAATAATGGCAGCATCAGTCGTGAAAATATTGATCAGCCCCCCATTGGGCAACTTATTGATCGTCTTCTCATCACGGTGCTTCTGCCACACACCGTAATCGTTGAAATCATGTGCCGGGGTGATTTTCAGGCAGCCCGTACCAAATTCCGGGTCCACATAATCATCAGCAATAATAGGGATTTTGCGACCGGTGATAGGCAGTTCTATTAACTGCCCCACGAGGTGGCTGTAACGCTCGTCATCCGGATGTACCGCCACGGCCGCATCACCGAGCATGGTCTCCGGGCGGGTAGTGGCAACAATCAAATACCCGGTATCGTTTCCTTGTGGGTCGGCCAACGGATAACGCATATGCCACATGTGGCCATTTTCTTCCTCAGACAACACCTCAAGGTCAGAAACCGCGGTATGCAGCACCGGGTCCCAGTTCACCAGACGTTTGCCACGGTAAATCAGCCCCTCCTCGTGCAAGCGAACAAACACCTCCTGCACCGCGTCGGACATGCCATCATCCATGGTGAATCGCTCGCGGGACCAATCCAACGAAGACCCCATACGGCGCAGCTGGCGGGTAATATTCCCCCCCGATTCTTCGCGCCAATCCCAGATGCGTTTGATAAAATCATCGCGGCCCAGATCGTGACGGGTTTTACCCTCAGTGTTGAGCTGGCGCTCCACCACCATTTGTGTCGCGATGCCAGCGTGATCTGTTCCCGGTTGCCACAAGGTGTTATCACCCCGCATGCGATGGTAGCGGGTCAGGGTATCCATCACCGTATGGTTGAAACCGTGGCCCATGTGCAGACTGCCGGTGACATTGGGTGGTGGGATCATGATGCTGTAAGGGTTGCCCTCGCCAGCAGGGGCAAAATGACCTTCTTTTTCCCAGGTCTCGTACCATTTTTGTTCGATGGCGTGGGGGTTGTACGTTTTTTCCATGGATTGTTGACCGCCGATAAGGCTGCGTAAAAAGGGACGCATTATACCGAAGAACGGCGACAGCGTGGGCATAGCCTGCCAATGAGAGTTTGATCAACAAGAAAGTGGGCGTGCCGCTATGTTCATGGCGCGACCCGCAAACGACGTGGAGGCAAAAATGGCAAATCAAATTGAAGTATTGAATGCGCAGTTTGCACTGGCAGGCCAGTTGCAGTTTCAGACCGGTGAAAACGGGCTGCCCAAGGTGCAAATCACCAATGGGCTGGCGACAGCAGAAATTTACCTGCACGGTGGCCACATTACCGCATTTCAGCCCCAGGGCAGCGATCCGGTGTTATGGATGAGTCCGCTGGCACAATTTCAACACGATAAAGCCATTCGAGGTGGCGTACCGATAATCTGGCCCTGGTTCGGACCGCATGCCATCGACAAACACAAACCGCAACACGGCTTTGCCCGCACCATGGAATGGCGGGTGAGCGCAACAAAAGCACTGCCCGATGGCAGCACCCAATTACAATTGCAGCTAAACGATACCCCAGCCACCCAGGCATTGTGGCCGCATGCCTTTGAACTAAGTTTGAGCATTACTGTGGGTACAGAATTAAACATCGAACTGACAAGTCGCAACACTGGTGAAAAAACCTTCACTGTTGGAGGAGCGTTACACAGTTATTTTGCTGTTGGTGATGTCAGAAAAATACACATTGACGGTTTGCTCGGGCGTCATTATATCGATCAACTGGACGGCAATCAGATAAAACAACAAAACGATGCCGTGTATATCAGAGAAGAAGTAGACCGTATTTATTTTGATACCGAAGACACCTGTACAGAAGGTATCTGCGCGATCTTTGACGCGCAACTGCTGCGACAAATTTACATTAAAAGAAACGGCAGCCATTCCACCGTGGTATGGAATCCCTGGAAGGACAAAGCCAGGGCCATGGCAGATTTTCCCGATGAGGGTTATCAACAAATGGTGTGCATCGAAACGGCAAATGCCGTAGATGACGTGCGTCACCTCGCGCCCGGCGAAACACACACACTGGGTCAGACTATCGGGTTATAAAAATGGACAGATGGAAAAACGGCTTTCAAAGCCATCAAATATGTAAGGGAGGCTTATAAGTCACAGAAAATTGACATCACGTCGACAACCTCCCATAATGGGAGCATGCAGAGAAAGGCTTCTAAATGCGAATAATTGCCAAAAGGACGTTGCGAGAGTTTTGGGAATCCGACCCAAAATATGCTGACGTACAAAGCCCCCTAGAAGCATGGCATGAAGAAGCGTTGAAGGCAGACTGGACTAAACCGACCGAAATAAAAGTTCAATTTAGGAACGCCAGCATTATAAAAGATAGTCGTGTTGTTTTTAACATCAAAGGCAATGATTATCGCCTGGTTGTTAAAATTAACTATCCTTATCGTGTTGTATATATACGCTTTATTGGTACCCATGCTCAATATGATGAAATAGATGTGGAGAAAGTGTGATGGATATTCGGCCAATCAAAACAGAAGTTGATTATGAGGCAGCATTAGCCAGAATTGATGAATTAATGGATGCTCAGCCAGACTCACGAGAAGGCGATGAGCTAGATATTCTGGTTGTTCTTCTGGAAAGCTATGAGGAAAAGCACCACCCTATAAATGCGCCAGATCCCATCGAGGCTATTCGTTTTCGAATGGATCAATTAGGTCTGATTGATAAAGACCTAACCCCCTACATTGGTCCATCAGGTAGAATCTCGGAGATTTTAAATTATAAACGCAAGCTGACGCTGACGATGATCAGGCAGCTGCACCAAGGGTTAAAAATCCCCACGGAAAGCCTTATTGAGGATTATGAATTAAATACTAATCATGCGTAGGTGCTAACATAATTTCACATTCGAAATGTTTGTGATGTGATGCATGACATTTACCTTACCAGCAGACGGGAAAACGTAAAAACGGTCAGTGGCTGATCTACACTCCCTCCTCATATTTCTTCATCATCTCATCCTCCGTCTTGACCAATTGTTCAAACTCCTCCAGAGTAAGGCTAGATTTCCGCACCCATATTTTAGAAGCATGAATCTGCACCATTCCGGGCTCACGCCGGGTACGGTCAAGCACCTCAGTAAACACCGAATCACCCCGGGAAAAATCACCAAGTAATTTATCCCGCGCACACTTATGCGCAAGAAAACGGAAAGAAACATCAACGACCGTAAACTTCGTCACCTTCTTTTTGTCCAGCATTCTTAACTCACGTAATTCTCTGCTGTCGGCAGGACCAACCTTGTGCAGCGATAAACTCTCACCCTCCTGATAAAGCACAACCTGCTTTACAGAAAACTCCTCCAGCTTCTCCTTCAACGCCGTAGTACCAAGCGGCTTCAGCAAAAACGCATCGGCACCTGCCTCCAGACAGCACGCTTTATAACCCGGGTTTGAACTACAGGCGATAACGGGCAGATAATAAGTACCTTGCCGAATC
>WFQM01000140.1 GCA_015487095.1 Gammaproteobacteria bacterium
ATTGTTGGCTTGTCATTTTTAATACGTCAGCATAAGAATCTAATGTGAATTAAGTGAAAAAACACGCTGTTTTTAAGGATTTCCGGGTATTTAACGCAGAGATCGCAGAGGACACAAAGTTTTTAGTGTTTTTCTCTGCGTCCTTTGCGCCGCTGAGATCTCTGCGTTTGTAACACGTCACTTGTCCGGGAGTGTAAATCTCTGGATTCCGGCTAAAAACATGCGGGAATGACGGTGTTTCCAGAGTGTAGGTTGGGGTGAATGTTTTTTATGAACCCCAACATGCCTGGGCAACAAACTGCCATACA
Organism: Gammaproteobacteria bacterium; assembly: GCA_015487095.1. Classification (GTDB taxonomy): domain Bacteria; phylum Pseudomonadota; class Gammaproteobacteria; order SZUA-152; family SZUA-152; genus SZUA-152. The sequence continues at coordinate 309 of WFQM01000140.1, forward strand.
CAAACTGATTTTAATTGTCAGTGCCAAAAAATATTCCTGCTCCGTGTTATTAACATGTTGGGGTTCGTACCTCACCCCAACCTACAGTCTTATTGTCAACCGGCTGCGCGACGTTGCTGGGTGTCACCACGCACACGTAACTTCAAATCGTCAAACATTTTCAGGTCATCATCCACACTGCGACCGCTGGTGGTAAGGTAATCGCCGATCATGACACCAGAAGCACCCGCCATAAAAATCATCGACTGCATATCACCGAGAAACTGGCGGCCACCGGCAATGCGAATTTCAGCTTTGGGTAACAAGTAACGAAACACGGCAATGCTTTGCAAAATTTCATAAGCTGAAAGCGGTTCGCGGTCAGCCATGGGGGTGCCTTCTTGCGGGCTGAGAAAATTCAGTGGCACGGATTCCACGCCGAGGTCGCGCAATTGCACAGCCAGCTCAATGCGTTGGTCGAGGCTTTCACCCATACCCAGAATACCGCCTGCGCAAACACGCAATCCGGCATCACGGGCATGGCGAATGGTGTCGATGTTTTCCTGATAACTGTGCGAAGTACACACGTTGTCAAAAAAGCTTTCGGCAGATTCCAGGTTGTGGTGATAATTTTCCAGACCCATGTCTTTCAGTTCGCTGGCCGTGCCTTCCGTGAGCACACCGAGACTGGCACAACGACCGATGTCAGAGTTTTTATCCATCGCCGAAAAATACTCCCCCAGTTTTTGGCGCTCTTTATCAGAGCGCATGCCCCAACCTTTGGAAACCACACCGAAATCGCTGGCCCCCCATTCACGGGCGCGTTGCGCTTGTCGGGTCAGTTCGTTACTGTCGATGAATTCGTAAACGGGTGCGACGGTGTTTTTGTGGTGGCCACTTTGGGAACAAAAGGAGCAGTTTTCTGAACAATTGCCGGAGCGTACGTTGGAGATAGCGCAGACCTCGATTTCATCACCGCGATTGGCTTTGCGAATGCGGTCGGCACCGGCCATCAACCAGGGCAGGTAATCGTGATGCAGGTTGATGAGCCATTGGCCTTCAGAGGCGCTGGCTTCATCGCCATCAAGCACTCGGTGAGTGATGTCATCGATGCGTTGGTAAGTGGCGTTATCCATGGGGGCTCCGGTGTTGTTGGTCGTGCTGTGTGGCTGAGATAAGTCGAGGGAGCATTTTAGTTGCTGGCGATTGACTGTCAACCAGGGAGGTGACAGAAAGTGAACAAGTGGATAAAAAACGTACAGCTTCGGCTGTCAAACAGCCTGTTGCCTCCTGTGTGTATTTTGTGCGGCGAGGTCGGTTTTGTGAATAGCCATCGTAGCAGAGACCTATGTTTGCCCTGTTTGCAATCTCTGTCCTGGACAGGGCCGCAATGTGTTCGTTGCGCTCTGCCGTTGAGTGTCACGGCTGTCGAAGCCTTGTGCGGTCGTTGCCAAACACAGCCGCCTGCCTTTGAAGCCTGTCTGTCGCCTTTTCATTATCAGACTCCGCTGGATCATCTGTTGCTGGGCCTCAAATTCAACGGCCGACTGGCGCAGGCACGCCTGTTGGGTGAATTGATGACACAATGGTTGGTTTCCGTAGTAGAAGTTCCACCCGAGCAGATTATCCCTGTACCCTTGCACGCTACACGGCTGCGTGAGCGTGGTTTTAATCAAGCGGTGGAATTAGCGCGGCCGGTAGCCAGGTATTTTGATTTGCCGCTAAATCTTCATGGGGTACGGCGTACACGAGCCACTCCGCCGCAGTCTGATTTATCGCGTAAAGAACGGTTGAAAAATATTCGTGGTGCGTTTGACGTTATGCAGCCAATGAGTGGCAGTGTGGTGATCGTTGATGATGTGATGACCACCGGTAGCACGGCACATGAATTGGCAGCTGCCTTGTTGAGCGCTGGGGCAGAGCAGGTAGAGGTGTGGGTTTGCGCACGAGCGTAGTGTGGGTGTTCATGTACAAATTTAATTGTATATATCTGTGGTATTTTGAAAAATCACTGGGTATTTCGCAGAGGTCGCAGCGTTTTTAGTGTTTTTCTCTGTGTCCTTTGCGCCTCTGCGACCTTTGCGTTTATAACACCTTAATTTGTCGGTGCCACTAGAACATAGCTTCCCGCTGTACTGAAACGCTAGCGCCATGAGGATAGTTTTCCGATTTTGCATCGCAATTTCGTTTTCCGGGTCATTCTACTTTATAGTCACCACCTTCAGCCTGTGTTTGCTCGTTTTTCAATCACGGTTATAATGCAGAGTATGAGCTTTAATCTTTTGCTGATTTTTCAATGGGTCAAAAATTATCTGTGAATCAAGTTGTTTCTCCGCACGTCAGGGAATGTTGTGCGTATAACCCGAGTTGCTGTTTCGGTTTATGTACTTATTGCCATCACTCAAAATCAGTTTCTGCGACATAATTTTACAGGTCTTGAGTGCAGCTCTTTTCGACAAAATACCGTTGTACCCCGTATGTGAAAAACCGGATTGAATCCATGAAGTGGGCTTATTCTAACCGATTGAGTTTGCTTGAATAGGTGCATAGGTATCAGTGGCCAGTACGGTGCATTAATCCACCGTTGGGTAAGCCATTAAAGTTTTTTTTTACCAAACCGCTGATAAGGAGACTTATGAAACAGCACATAAAACAACACAATATATTCATGTGTGCGATAAAAACCCCGTTTACCTGGGTTATTGCCAGCCTGTTTTTTATTTTTGCCGCTAATCCTTCGTTAGCTACTGGCGATGATTATCTGGATGCATTATCCACAGAGGCTGAAGCCAGCGCCCATGTGCCAAGCAACACAGGCAATGCCGGGCCTTCGAAAGAGCAGGTCGCACTGGAAAAACTTCTGGAAAAAGAAAAACCTACGACTTTCAAATATTATAAAAAACTCAACCGCTGGGATAAGGCAACGGTGGTTGAACTTTATCGTACCGACAATGCGGATACGCCCGCGAAGTTTGACCATCTGCGGAAAAAAGTTCTGGACCTGTATTTTAAACGATAATTTGCAACAGTCTGCTTTTTAGTAGCCTGTTTAAAACGATAAACAAACCATTTGCACCATTCTTAAATTACCGCCACGAGAAATACACTATGAAATATACTTGTTCAGCCTTGTCTGCCTCTGTTGTGATGGCCATCATTAGTCTGCTGATGTCTGCTAACACTCTGGCGCTGGAAGTCAGGATTACACAGGATATGGCCTCCATGCCGGTACACCACGGTGATGATTTTATTAATATTCAACGCATCCAGGATCAGGACAATGTACTTACCGGCGGCTATACCAAAACCTCACGTAAATGCCCGCCATTTTGCATTCAACCATTGCATGTGGCTCCGGGTGTTATTACCGTAGCTGAACTGGAGCTGTTGGAGTTTATCGATAAAAAACTGGAAATGGGCAGTGGTATTCTTATCGATGCACGCACTCCGGCATGGTATCAAAAAGCCACCATCCCGGGCTCCATCAATATCCCTTTTACTCATTTTGATCCGGAAAAATCAGTGGCAAAACTGGCCGATGTGTTGCTGAAATTGAATGTACACAAAAAAGGTACGGGCGGCGGCTCTTTTATGGACAGCATTCGTAATTTCTTTAGCGGTGACGCCAATGCCGCTGACAGTCCCTGGGATTTTTCACAAGCCAAAGAGATATTATTGTATTGCAACGGTATTTGGTGTGGTCAATCACCGCACGCAATTAAAAATCTGCTCTCTTTGGGGTATCCACCCGAAAAAATTTATTACTACCGTGGTGGCATGCAGGCTTGGCAATCATTGGGGTTGACGATAGTTGTTCCGAAGTAATTATTCATATTGTTAGCGCTTGAACCATTCAAGTGGATTGAAGTTATTTTGGTAGGGGACTAGCCGGGCACCAGGGCGTTTTTGTTCGATGAGGCGCAGGTAGTTTTGCATCTGGTGCTGGCGCAGGTTTTCCTCACTGGGTTGTTCATTGAGAAAACTTGTCGTTCGCCTCAGACTGCCCCATTCATCCAGCCGGGCATAGTCTTTCCCTTTCAGTAGCAGAATTTCCTGACCCAGAGGCCAGTAAATATCAGCGCGCTCTCCTAGTTGCCGCCAGTCCCCTGTGAGATCGAGAAAGGGAACTAGCGGTACAACATCTTTGGGCATGACGACACGGGTGATGTTCAAATGTTGATAGGCGGTGGCACCGGCGGTATTGGTCAGCTTGGGTTGGCCGAAGGTGATCACACGCATAACCGGGAATGAGGCGGCATCAAGGTGCATGGCCAGCGCCAGTGCTACGGCACCTCCCAGACTATGGCCAGTGGTCTCGATGCGGTAGCCGGGTTTGAGGTGAGGTTTGACAGCATGATAAATACCTTCAGCAGACCGGGCAAAGCCGTGATGCAAGCGTACACCGGTATGTTTATCGGCAACCAGTTGCATATTCAGGTTTACCAGTACATTTTCCACATTGGCTGTACCTCGCACAGCAATACGTTGTGTTTTGGTATCGTCGTTAGTGGCCAGAAAGTAGAAGACCTCTACTTCCGGGATGCGGCCATAGTGGGTGAGGGTATAACCCTGGGCAGAAGTCATCTGGCGAATAGCCGGTTCTGTCTGATAGGCGGCATTGGCCATGTGTGCAAATGAGAGGAGTTCGGTAAATATTTCATCTGCCTGTGGCTTGTTGGCCTGTGCGGGCGTGGTGATGATTATGGCTAATAGACACAGCCAAACCATTGAACGAATGAAGAATAAAGCGTGATGGATGGCGCTTGGCATATGATTATTGCTCTGATTGAGTAAATACGATTGAGAGCATTAGACGTTCGCAGTAGGCTCAACTGATTAATTTAGGATAATGTTTCTGCAATGAAGGTGAATCCGTGTGTGGGAGCTCCCAATGTCATTAAGTTAAGTATGCTTGGTCAAGTTTGTGGATCAATCCAGAATAAAGGAAACCTGGAAACCTGTCGCTTTGTCAAATCCAGTGCTTGTAAACACAAGGCTCACAGAGACGCAAAGAGACAGAGAAAAACACTAAGGAATGGAACACAATAACTTATATAAGTGGCGCTCTGATTTAGTTCGTATTCGTTCGTTCTGATTGAACAAAAGTGCAGGAATAGTCGTTCTATTCCGAGCTTTTGTGATTGAAGAACGGGCGAAGACGGGCTGAAGCAGAGGTGCC
>WFQM01000141.1 GCA_015487095.1 Gammaproteobacteria bacterium
TTATCGGTGAAATCGGTACGGCGGGCGGCACAGGTTATGCCATTGAATTTGGTGGCGAAGGGATTCGTGATCTTTCCATTGAAGGTCGCATGACGGTGTGCAACATGGCCATTGAAGGTGGCGCGCGCGCGGGTATGGTGGCGGTGGATCAAAAGACTATCGATTATGTGAAGGGCCGCCCCTATGCACCGACAGAGGAGCAATGGGATGCTGCGGTGGCTGCATGGCGTGAATTACACTCGGATGATGATGCACAGTTTGATCACACCGTCCGTATTAACGGTGCCGATATTCAGCCGCAAGTCACCTGGGGAACTTCACCGGAAATGGTTGTGCCTGTGGATGGTTGCGTACCTGATCCGGCACAACAAAATGATGCAGTAAAAGCGGATGGTATGCGTGCTGCGCTGGCTTATATGGGGCTGGAGGCCAATACACCGATTAATACAATCAGCATTGACAAGGCTTTCATTGGTTCCTGCACCAATTCGCGTATCGAAGACTTGCGTGCGGCAGCGGTTGTGGCCAAAGGGCGCAAGGTGGCGGATAACGTGAAGTTGGCGATGGTGGTGCCGGGGTCCGGTTTGGTGAAAGCACAAGCCGAAAAAGAAGGGCTCGATAAAATTTTTATCGAAGCCGGTTTTGAATGGCGCGAGCCGGGCTGCTCCATGTGTCTGGCCATGAATGCCGACAAACTGGAGCCGGGTGAGCGTTGTGCTTCCACCTCGAATCGAAACTTCGAGGGACGACAGGGGCAGGGAGGGCGCACTCATCTGGTGAGTCCGGCTATGGCAGCAGCGGCGGCAGTGGCGGGTCACTTTGTTGATGTAAGAGAAATAGGGGAATAACAGCATGGAAAAATTTGAAAAAATGACAGGCTTGGTGGCCCCGATGGATCGTTCCAATGTGGACACCGATGCCATTATTCCCAAACAGTTTTTGAAATCCATCAAGCGTTCGGGTTTCGGCCCCAACCTGTTCGACGAGTGGCGCTACCTTGATCACGGTGAGCCAGGTATGGATAACAGCATTCGACCACTGAACCCGGACTTTGTGCTCAATCAGCCACGTTATCAGGGAGCGAGCATTCTGTTGGCCCGCGAAAATTTCGGTTGTGGCTCATCGCGTGAGCACGCGCCCTGGGCGTTGCTTGATTATGGCTTTCGCGTCATTATCGCGCCCAGTTACGCGGATATCTTTTTCAACAACTGTTTCAAGAACGGTATCCTGCCCATTGTGCTTGATGCACAGGTGGTGGATGGGTTATTTCAGGCCGTGGCGGCTAGCGAGGGCTATGAGTTAAGCATTGACCTTGAAGCGCAGAAAGTCATCACGCCAGATGGCAAGAGCATTGCCTTTGATGTGGAAGAGTTTCGTCAACATTGTTTGTTGAATGGGTTGGATGATATTGGTCTCACTTTGCAGCATGTGGATGACATTCGTGTTTATGAAACACGGCGCAAACAGGAAGCGCCGTGGTTGTTTTGAATAAAAAAATTCCAACGCAGAGGCGCAAAAACGCAAAGAAAATATGTTAAATAACAAACTTTGCGTTCTTCGCGCCTCCGCGTCTTTGCGTTGGATTTTAAAAAGAGGTTAGTCATGACAAAAAAAATTGCAGTATTACCCGGTGACGGTATTGGTCCCGAGATTGTTGCCGAAGCAGTAAAGGTGCTGGAGTGCCTGCGTGTCGAAGGTCTCGATATCGAAATGAGCGAAGCTCCAGTTGGTGGTGCCGGTTACGAAGCCAGCGGCAAACCCTTGCCCGATGATACGCTGGCACTGGCCAAAGAATCTGATGCCATTCTGCTGGGCGCGGTGGGTGGTTATCAATGGGAGTCACTGGATATCAGCGTGCGTCCGGAAAAAGGGCTGCTGGGTTTACGTGCAGAACTGGAATTGTTTTCCAATTTACGTCCCGCGATTCTCTACAAGCAGTTGGCTGATGCTTCCACACTGAAACCGGAAGTGGTTTCCGGGCTGGACATCATGATCGTGCGCGAATTGACAGGTGGCATTTATTTCGGTCAGCCACGCGGTGTGCGTACGCTTGATAACGGTGAGCGTCAGGGTTTTAACACGCTGGTGTATTCGGAGTCCGAGATTGACCGCATTGGTCGTTCTGCTTTTGATATTGCCATGAAGCGCGGCAAGAAAATCTGTTCGGTGGACAAGGCCAATGTGCTGGAGTGTACTGAGCTGTGGCGCGAAGTGATGGAGCATGTGGCCAAAGACTATCCCGAAGTGGAACTGTCACACATGTATGTAGACAATGCGGCGATGCAACTGGTGCGGGCACCAAAACAGTTTGATGTGATGGTCACCACCAACATGTTCGGCGATATTCTGTCTGATTGTGCTGCCATGTTAACGGGGTCTATTGGTATGTTGCCTTCGGCTTCGCTGGATGCCAATGGCAAGGGGATGTATGAACCCATTCATGGTTCAGCACCCGATATTGCCGGGCAGAACGTGGCTAATCCACTGGCGACGATTTTATCCGTGGCGATGATGCTGCGCTATTCACTGAATGAAAGTGCGATGGCAGATCGTATTGAAAAAGCCGTTGAAAGTGTGTTGGATCAGGGGTTGCGTACGGCAGATATTTATAGCGATGGTATGCAAAAAGTCGGCAGGTCAGAAATGGGTGACGCGGTAGTGGCTGCACTTTAAATGTAAGAACATCCAACGCAAAGGCGCGGAGACGCAAAGAACGCAAAGTTATTAGAAGTGTTTTCTTTGCGATCTTTGCGTCTCCGCGACTTTGCGTTGGGTTTTAAAAGAGGGGTTCAACGATGAAAAAAACAGGCTTTGTTGGTTGGCGCGGCATGGTGGGTTCAGTGCTCATGCAACGCATGCGCGATGAAAAAGATTTTGACCACATCGAGCCGGTATTTTTTACGACTTCACAAACCGGACAGCCCGGCCCAAACATAGGCAAGGATGTGCCGCCGTTAAAGGATGCAAAATCCATTGAAGCATTAAAAGCAATGGACGTGATCATTACCTGTCAGGGCGGTGGTTATACCGAAGATATCTATCCACAGTTACGCAAAGCTGGTTGGGATGGTTACTGGATTGATGCAGCCTCTACTCTGCGCATGAAGGACGATGCCATCATCGTGCTCGATCCGGTGAATCTCGATGTCATCAAAAACGGTCTGGCCAATGGCGCTAAAACCTTTGTCGGTGGCAATTGCACAGTAAGCCTGATGTTGATGGCCATTGGCGGGCTGTTTGAAAATGATCTGGTGGAATGGATTTCGCCGATGACTTATCAGGCTGCCTCCGGTGCGGGTGCGCAGAATATGCGGGAACTGATTCGCCAAATGGGGGCGATTAATGATTCGGTTAAAAATATCAACGAAGACCCGGCTACAGCGATACTGGATATCGATAAAAAACTGGCGGAATTTTTACGTTCTGATGACTATCCCAAAGACAACTGGGGAGTACCGCTGGCAGGCAGTCTGATCCCCTGGCTGGATTCCCAGCTGGACAGTGGCCAGACACGCGAGGAATGGAAAGCCGAGGTGGAAACCAACAAGATTCTTGGCCGTACGGATAATATTATTCCCATTGATGGTATCTGTGTGCGTATCGGTGCCATGCGTTGCCACAGTCAGGCGTTGACCATCAAACTGAAAAAGGATGTGCCGCTGGATGATATTCATCACATGCTGGCACGGGCAAATGATTGGGTGAAGGTGGTGCCTAATGATCGTGATGTGACAATGAAAGAGCTGACCCCTGCTGCCGTTACCGGTACGTTAACGGTGCCAGTGGGTCGGTTGCGCAAACTCACCATGGGTAATGATTATTTGTCTGCCTTTACGGTAGGTGACCAGTTGTTATGGGGTGCGGCGGAACCACTGCGTCGTATGTTGCGGTTGTTGTTGGAAACATAAATGTGAATAAAAGGCTAAATCGTTCTGTTAGCACTTTACGTTACAGAAAGTACCGTTATTCCGGCATGTTTTTAGTCGGCCTTCAGAGGCTTAAATCCTCGAATAATCGTTACAGTGTATTGGAAGGTTATGTTGTCGTGGTACTGACAAGTGGCGTGTTATAAACGCAGAGGTCGCAGAGACGCAAAGGACGCAGAGAAAAACACTAAAAACTTTGCGTTCTTTGCGCCTTTGCGATCTTTGCGTTAAATACTCAGTGCTTTTTTTAAATAGTGTGTTTTTAGCGCTTAATTCACAGATCAGAAACAATAAATATTGGATGTAAAAACTTGAACAAAACTTTTAATGTGGCTGTAGTGGGCGCAACTGGCCTGGTTGGCGAAGCGCTTGTGTCGTTTTTGGTGGAACGTGAATTTCCCGTGGGCCACTTTTTCCCGTTGGCGAGTGTACGCACGGCCGGGAAAAAAGTAGGGCTGGGTGGCAAATACCACACAGTAAAGGATGTCGTGGATTTTGATTTTTCACAGGTGGATGTCGCGGTATTTTGTGCGAATGATGAAGTCTCTGCAGAGCATGTGCCGCGTGCTACTGCGGCGGGTTGTGTGGTGATTGATACCTCAGCACAGTTTGCGGATGACGATGATGTATCGTTGGTGATTCCGGAAGTGAATCCACAGGCAATTGCCGGTTGTGCGCAACGTAAGGGGCAGCACAATATTATTGTCAGCCCTGACAGTGCGACGATACAAATGCTGGTGGCGCTTAAACCTATTTATGATGCTGTTGGTATTGAGCGTATAAATGTGGTTAGTTATCAGGCAGTGACGGCATCGGGAAAGTCTGGCATGGATGAGCTTGCCAGTCAGACAATTGCCCTGTTGAATATGCAGGACGCTAAACGTAAAATGTTTCCACAGCAGATTGCTTTTAATGTTTTACCACAAATTACAGTTGCTGAGGAAAATGGCTATTTGTCTTGCGAAATGAAAATATTGCGGGCGACGCAAAAAATTCTTGCGGATGACGATATTCTCATTAACCCTACGACCGTGCAGGCTCCCGTATTTTTTGGTCACTCTCAGGCCGTGCATGTGGAGACAGGTGCGAAGCTGGGTGCTGATGAAGCGCGGGATTTATTACGACAGGCTCCGGGGGTAATGTTGCTGGATGATGGCGAGCCGGGTAACTCACCTACGGCTGTTACGCACGCAGCGGGTGAGGATGCGGTATTTGTGGGGCGTATTCGTGAAGATATTTCTCATCCCTGTGGTTTAAGTTTGTGGGTAGTTGCCGATAATGTGCGCAAAGGTGCGGCACTAAATTGTGTGCAAATCCTTGAGTTGTTGGTAAAAGAGGGCTTGTAAGCTATAGTTGCTTCTGATTCTTTGCTCTAATTGCCTAATATTTCTAAACAATTCCTCCAGGTTGCCGATGCTGTAGTGGGTTTCCTGACAGACGGGAATCAGCAGGCAGGCTGAATAACTAAAAACGGGAGTAACTATGAGTAAGCTATCGGCACCGGGTAAGCTATTGGCACCGGCAAAACGATTGGCACTGGTCATGGCCATTTTGGCAATGTTGATTCCTGCGCTGGGACACGCGCTGGGTTTAGGCAATATTGTGATGAAGTCGGCACTCAATCAACCTCTGGATGCACAGATAGAGCTGCTTTCAGTAAAGAAAGGTGACCTGAATAATCTGACGGTCAAGTTGGGTTCAGCAGAGGATTTTCAGCGCGTTGGTGCTGACCGGGCTTTCTTTCTTACCAAAATCAATTTCGAGGTGGTTCGCCGCAAAAATGGTACAGCCTATGTTCAGCTGACCACCGCCAAGACCGTTACCGAACCTTTCCTGGATTTTGTGGTTGAAGCCCGCTGGCCGCGTGGTCGCATCCTGCGTGAATTTACTGTGCTGGTGGATCCACCAGTGTTATCCGATGAAGCGCCTGCGCCTGTGCAGCGGGCTGCCGTTACGACACAACAAGCAGCACCTGCGCGTAGTGCGCCTGCTCCGGCCTCACGCCCTGCACCGATTCCTTCCCGTGCATCAATGGCTCCTGTTTCCCGTCAGCCCGGTGAGTTGACCTATGGCCCGGTGCAATATAACGATACCCTTTACGAAATTGCCAACCGGATGCGTCCCAGTGGTATTTCGGTTGATCAGATGATGCTGGCGCTGGTACTGAACAATCCCAACGCCTTTTACGGCGACAATGTGAACCAACTCAAAGCGGGTTATGTGCTGCGTATTGATGATGTTAATGCGTTGTCGGCGTTTTCAGTTGCTGAAGCAAACGCAGAAATTAATCGTCAACACAGTGAGTGGCGGGCGCGCAAGAGCGGCAAACTGGTACGTCAGTCTGATGCACCGACAGGTGGTCAGGTTGCTCGTGGTGAAGGTACAGGTGCCGGTAGCGCCGGAGATCAGGCCAGTCTCAAACTGGTTGCTCCCGGTTCCAGAGGTGCGGGCAGTGGTGCAGGCGATGAGAATGTAGATCAGTTACGTGAGGATTTATTACTGGCTGCTGAAGCGCTGGATGCCAATCGCCAGGAAACGGATGAGTTGAAATCCCGTCTGGCAGAAATGGAAGAACAGTTAGAGGCTATGCAACGACTCATCATGCTCAAGGATGACGAGATGCAGGCACTACAGGCGCAAGCAGGTATGGAACCTGAGCCGGTTGAATCGGAAGAAATGCCGATGGAGGCCGCGCCTGAAGAAGAGGTGATGGCAGAGGCTTTGAGTGAAGAAGGTGTCGAGACTGAAATCCCTGCGGATGCATCTGCTGAGGAAGAAGTGGTTGCTGCTGAGTCTGCACCCACACCTGCACCTGTAGCAGAGCCGGGTCTGCTGGATGATCCCGTCGTGCTATACGGAGGGCTTGGTGTCCTGTTGCTCTTGATCATCGCCGTAGTGATTCAGCGCCGCCGCAAGATGCAGGATGGCTTTGAAGAAAGCATTCTGAATGTGGAGGGAGGGGACAATAGCGCGGGCGCAACAGCAGAGTCTATGAATGGTGGCGAAAGCTCTATGGTCAGTGATTTTGCCATGAGTGAAATGAGCGGCATGAGTGGTATCGAAAGCGATGCGGCCGATGTTGATCCTATTTCCGAAGCTGATGTCTATCTGGCTTACGGTCGCCATCAGCAAGCTGAAGATATTCTCAGAGAGGCACTGGAAAAAGAGCCGGATCGTCATGAGATCAAACTGAAAATGCTGGAGGTGTTTTTTGCGGCGAAGGATCGTGAATCCTTCGAGCAGCAGGCGCAGGAATTACACGACGCGCTGGGTAACGAGTCTGACCCTATGTGGGCCAAGGCTGTCACCATGGGTACGCAGTTGTGTCCGGGTAGCGATTTGTTTGGCGGTGATTCCGTTGAGGCATTGAAGGAAGACCTGGAAGAAAGTGCTGATACGGGTGACGACGATTTGCTGGACTTCGATTTTGATATCGATGCCGATAATCTTGATGCTGATGCAGCCACAGGCGATGCAAAAAGCGATGAAATGTTTGCCGAGCTGGAAGCGGCTACCGGTGATGATACGGTCGTAAAAGAAGCTCCCGCTGCGGTCGATGATGACAACAGCCTCGATTTTGATCTGGACATGGATTCTGATGTCGGTGCCGAAACAAAAAAAGATGCGCCAGCAAAAGACAGCGATGACAACAGTCTGGATTTTGATGTTTCTTCCCTGGATTTTAACCTGGACACTGATTCTGTTACTGATAGTGAGACAGTTGCGGCATCAGCGGATGATGATAGCAGTCTGGACTTTGATCTTGGTGACATTGATGAGGCTGTTATTACAGAAGCCCCGATCAGCGACACAGAAATAACGGATGATGAAATAGAAGGTTTGGATGAGCTGGGCGATGACGCTTTCGGTGAGGTTGACGAAATTGGTACCAAACTGGATCTGGCTAAGGCCTACGTCGATATGGGGGATGCCGATGGTGCGCGTAGCATCCTTGAAGAGGTCATGGAAGAGGGCGATGCCGCACAGAAGAAACAGGCTGAGGAGTTGCTGACGCAAATTACCTGAATTTGAACCGGACGAATAGTTGGTAATATAAAAAGGCGCAGACCTACGGGTCTGCGCCTTTTTTGTGCGATGCGAGCCGATGCCGATTTAGGTTAAAATGTGCCCCCATGCATGCCGTCATCAAAGTTGTCTGTTTTTTGGTCTTTGGTACCGCGATGGTGATGGGTGCCAAGCCGGTGCTGTTAGCAGGTTTTATTCTGGTGGCATCGCTATACCTGTCAGAGCTTGTCCGAGGCGTACCCACGCAATTACACAATGCGCTAAAGATGATCAAACGTCTGCGCTGGTTGTTTTTGTCGATTCTTGTCGTGTACCTGTTTTTTACTCCGGGAATATTACTGCTGCCTGATGTGCTCTGGGGGCCGACACAGGAAGGCCTGACACGGGGGCTGTTGCGTATTGCCGTGCTGGTGCTGATTGTCGCAGCGGTGAATATATTGATCGGTAGTACCGAGCAGGCTGAATTTTTATCCGCAGTAAGTTGGTGCCTGCAACCGTTGTCGTGGCTAGGGTTGTCTCATGAGCGCCTGGCTGTGCGCATTTCGTTGACACTGGCTGCGGTAGGTGTGTTGCGCACGGCCTGTCAGCATGAAACGCGCAGTGAAACTCCCGAAGTGGTTGTAGCAAAGCCTGCTGAATCTCTGTCTTCGAAATCCCCTTCCCCGGAACCAAAACTGATGGCCATTGCCAAAACTGCCCACCACCTTTTTGCCAAGGTGATCGATGATGCAGAACAAGCGTCTCTGCAAAGCATCACCCTGCCCGAGCAATCGCGTCCTCCTTTAGTGCAGTGGGCTATTCCCGTGTTGTTGGTGATATTGTTGCTGGCGGTGAAAATCATTACGACGGAGGTGGGATAAAGCGATGCGCATTGCGATGGGTATCGAATACGATGGCAGTCATTTTTGTGGCTGGCAGGCCCAAAAACAGGATGTGCCGACGGTGCAGGGAACTTTAGAAGCAGGTTTGTCCCAAGTTGCCAATGCGGAAATAAAAGTGATTTGTGCCGGCCGTACCGATGCTGGCGTGCATGCCTGCGGACAGGTGATTCATTTCGAAACCAGCGCCGAGCGCAGTGAGCGTTCCTGGGTGCATGGTACCAACGCCAATATTGACAAGACAATTTCTGTGCAGTGGGCCAAGCCGGTAGTCGGGGACTTTCACGCACGTTTTGGCGCAGTGCGTCGGCGCTATCGTTATGTGATTGCCTGCCGCGAGGTACGCCCCACTTTCGCTGCCAGACGGGTGGCGTGGGACCATCGGAAGCTGGATGAGCAGCGCATGCAACAAGCCGCACAATATCTGCTCGGCGAACATGATTTTAATGCCTATCGTGCCGTTGCCTGTCAGGCACACAGCTCGGTGCGCACCCTGTATCAGCTGGACGTACATCGTCAGGAAGACCTGATTATTATCGATCTCGAAGCCAATGCCTTCTTGCAGCACATGGTGCGCAATATTGCCGGAGTGTTGATGGCTATCGGAGCAGGTGAGCAGGCTGTAGATTGGAGTCGGAAGGTATTGGAGACATGTGACCGCACTCAGGGTGGTGTTACCGCGCCACCGTATGGGCTTTATTTCATGAGCGTGGAATATCCGCCAGAGTTTGGTATTCCACAGGTTCCGCCGACCCGGCTGGTCTGGTAATCTGCTCGGCTCTTTCATCACGTTTAGTTTTCGCAGCTTATGACCACTCGTATCAAGATATGCGGCATTACCCGCCCGGAAGACGCGCAGCAGGCTGCGACGCTGGGTGTGGATGCCATTGGTCTGGTGTTTTATGGTCCCAGTCCGCGCAATGTCAGTGTTGAGCAAGCCTGTGCCGTATTGGCTGATCTGCCACCCTTTGTGACGTCGGTGGGCCTGTTTGTGAATGCGGCGGCTGACGATATTCATGCCGTGCTGAAGCAAGTGAGCCTGGATTTACTGCAATTTCACGGTGATGAATCGCCTGAATTTTGCGCCGGTTTCAGTCGGCCTTACATCAAGGCAATCCGTATGCGTGATGGCGTGGATTTGCATGCTGAGGCGGATAAATATGTGCAGTCCAGCGGTCTGTTGCTGGATGCTTATCATCCGGCTTTGCCAGGTGGCACCGGAAAGTCTTTTGAATGGGCGAAAGTGCCGGGCGATTTGCCAACATCAATTATTCTTGCCGGAGGGTTGGCCGCCGGGAATGTGGGTGAGGCCATCCGCACGGTGCGGCCTTATGCTGTGGATGTCAGTGGTGGTGTCGAGGCAAAGAAAGGCATTAAGGATTGGGGTAAAATGGCAGATTTTGTTGCTATGACGCGGACAATGGATGCATCGATTGAAAGTGATATGAATTAGAAAAAGGTCGGCAGCTGGATAGAATTTAGTGAGGCGTGTGTTATTAACGCAGAGGAAAAATGAACACGCTGTGCCTCTGCGTTTTCAACACCGTATTTTGGATGGATTAAGAAGAAAGGTAAGTAACGTGTCACAGCTTAAAAATAAAGACGATAAACTCATTGGCCAAGTCCCGGATAACCGCGGTCATTTCGGTATTTATGGCGGTAAGTTCGTAGCCGAGACATTAATGGTGCCATTGCAGGAATTGCAGGACGCTTACGACAAATATCTCGATGACCCTGATTTTATCGCCGAGCTGGATGCTGACTTGCAGAATTACGTGGGTCGTCCATCGCCACTGTATCTGGCCGAAGGCTGGACCCGTCACCTCGGCGGTGCGCAGATTTATCTCAAACGCGAAGACCTCAATCACACCGGTGCGCATAAAGTAAACAACACCATTGGCCAAGCTTTGCTGGCCAAGCGCCTGGGTAAAACCCGCATTATTGCCGAAACCGGTGCGGGTCAGCACGGTGTTGCCACAGCCACTGTTGCTGCGCGGCTGGGGCTGAAATGTGTGATTTACATGGGGGCGGTGGATATCGCCCGGCAGGCCATCAATGTTTATCGCATGAAGCTGCTGGGCGCAGAAGTGGTGTCAGTCGAATCCGGTTCGAAGACACTCAAAGACGCGCTTAACGAGGCCATGCGAGACTGGGTGAGCAATATCGATAATACTTTTTATATCATCGGCACTGTTGCCGGGCCACACCCGTATCCCGCCATGGTGCGTGACTTTCAGGCCATTATTGGTCGTGAGGCGCGGCAGCAAATTCAACAGCAGGCTGGACGATTTCCGGATGCACTGATCGCCTGCGTGGGCGGTGGCTCCAATGCCATTGGTCTGTTTTATCCGTTTCTGGATGACAAAGATGTGGCTATTTACGGTGTAGAGGCGGCGGGTGACGGGCTGGATTCCGGTCGTCATGCTGCCCCGTTGTGCGCTGGTCGCCCCGGTGTGCTGCATGGCAATCGTACCTATTTGATGGAAGACGATGATGGTCAGATCATCGAAACGCATTCTGTGTCTGCCGGGCTGGACTATCCCGGCGTCGGTCCCGAGCATGCCTGGTTGAAAGATATTGGTCGTGCTGAATATGTGGCTATCGATGATGACGAGGCCTTGCAGGCCTTTCATGATTTGACGCGTATCGAAGGTATTATTCCGGCGCTGGAATCCAGCCACGCGCTGGCTTATGCCACCAAACTGGCTCCCACGATGGACAAGGAGCAGATTATTATTGTTAATCTCTCGGGGCGGGGCGACAAAGATATTCATACCGTGGCAGCATTGGAAGGAATTGAAGTTTGAACCAGATTTCTTTGCATCTTCGCGCCTTTGCGTCGGGTTTTTAACGGTTTACTTGATTGGAAAAAATATGAGTCGTATCAAAAATTGTTTCGACAAACTGAAAACCCGGAACCGCAAGGCACTTATTCCCTATGTGACAGCAGGTGACTCCGATCCCACCGTCACCGTGCCGCTGATGCATGCCATGGTTAACGCCGGTGCCGACATTATCGAACTGGGTGTACCATTTTCTGACCCCATGGCTGATGGCCCGGTGATCCAGCGTGCCGCCGAACGAGCACTGGAGCACCATGTCAGTCTGCGCGATGTGCTGACCATGGTGACTGAGTTTCGTCAGCAGGACAGCCATACTCCGGTAGTCTTGATGGGTTACCTCAATCCGGTGGAAGTGATGGGCTATACCGTATTTGCCGAAGCTGCTGCGCAGGCCGGTGTTGATGGTGTGCTCACTGTTGATTTACCCCCCGAAGAAGCCGAGACCTTGGTGGCCACACTTCGATCACAACAGCTTGACCCCATTTTTTTGCTGGCTCCCACCTCAGACGACGAACGCATCAAACTCATTTGCGAGGCCGCCAGTGGTTACGTCTATTACGTCGCAATAAAGGGTGTCACCGGTGCAGGCAATCTCGATGTGCAGGCCGTGGCAGATAAGCTGGAACAGATTCGCAAACACACCGATTTACCGGTGGGCGTTGGTTTTGGCATCAAAGACGCTGAATCAGCTGCCGCCGTCGCCGCCGTGGCAGATGCTGTGGTGGTGGGGAGTGCCCTGGTACAAAAAGTAGAGCAGGCTGCGGGGCAACACGATAGAATCAATGCAGAAATTGCCGGATTGCTGATGCAGATGCGAGCGGGTATATAAAGACTGTTGGACAAAATAACTGGATATAGAGTGTAAGAAACGCTATGAGCTGGCTAAAAAAATTAATCCCGTCAAGAATCAGCACCCAGAGTGGCCAGAAAAAGGCTGTACCGGAAGGCATTTGGGCCAAATGCACAGCGTGCAGTGCTGTGTTATACCGCGCAGAATTGGAGCGTAATCTGGATGTTTGCCCCAAATGTGATCACCACATGCGCGTGGGCGCGCGCCGCCGTCTGGACATTTTTCTCGATGAAGAGCCCCGCGTGGAAATTGGCGCGGAGGTGACCCCGGTTGACGTGCTTAAATTTAAAGATGTTAAAAAATATAAAGACCGCTTGACCCAGGCACAGAAGGCCACAGGAGAAACAGATGCCCTGGTGGGTATGATGGGGCAGGTGCAGGGTGTGCCATTGGTGGCAGTGGCTTTTGAATTTAAGTTTATGGGTGGCTCCATGGGCTCGGTGGTCGGTGAGCGTTTTGTACGTGCAGTGAACACCTCCCTGGAACACAACATTCCGCTGGTGTGTTTTTCCGCCAGTGGTGGCGCACGTATGCAAGAGGCATTGTTTTCGTTGATGCAAATGGCTAAAACCAGTGCGGCTCTGGCGAAACTCAGCAAGCAGGGTATTCCGTTTATTTCTGTGTTGACTGACCCCACCATGGGTGGGGTGTCTGCCAGTCTGGCCATGCTGGGTGATGTACATGTTGCAGAGCCCAAGGCATTGATTGGTTTT
The DNA here is from genome assembly GCA_015487095.1 of Gammaproteobacteria bacterium. Taxonomy (GTDB): domain Bacteria; phylum Pseudomonadota; class Gammaproteobacteria; order SZUA-152; family SZUA-152; genus SZUA-152. The sequence continues at coordinate 13,237 of WFQM01000141.1, forward strand.
GCCGGGCCGAAAGTTATCGAGCAAACCGTGCGTCAAACCCTGCCGGAAGGTTTTCAGCGCAGCGAGTTCTTACAGGAAAAAGGTGCGGTGGATATGGTGATCGACCGGCGTGATTTACGTGACCGCATTGCCAGTCTGTTAACCATACTGACGGGGCAGGCTGCGCCTTAAAAAAACAGGTGCCAGGAAAAACCGCCGTTCGGGTTAATCGTTATGCTTAAATGTTAAACAGCAATCAGGAAGTTGCCATAACCATTTCAGTCAGTACCATTCCCACATAAACGCCAGCGCCATTTAATTTAACAATCAATTTTATTCTGGCGGGGTTGCTTGTTGGTTCAGAGGTTATGTTGACCACGTTGTTTTTTATATTGGTCATGCCCGCACTAAAAAATTAATTTTGACTTCTTTTTGTTTAATCACGGCGCTCACTATCTTGAGTGGATTGTTATACTTGGTCATATTGTTGATCAAAAATTTTATCAGCCAAAAAAATCTGAATCACGCTCTGGGAATCAATTTCGGCAATTATTCAACGCCGAGTAATAAACCGGATTTTATTCAATATAGTTACATTAAACAATCCATTCATCGGGGTCCAAATATTGCTCGCTTTATTACGTGTGCCACGTAATTCTGCTGATTTTATCGTAATAAGGGAGCGTGTTTTTGACAAAGTTTTCAAAATGTTTAGCGTTAGTAATGAAGTGCAAACAGGGTATCAATGGTTTGATAAGCGCCATGGCTATAGCTTTGAGTATTTAGGGTTTTCCGTATTGTTTTCTAATTTGAATTGAGCGATATGGCTATACGGTATGGGTGAATTCTTCTAAAATGCAGGTTTTTAGCCCTGACGGGGCAATTTTCGGTGCTGAGCTATGACCCAGGTAAAAGATAACAAACAATCCTCTGCTAATATGGATGTCCGCAAAATTTCAGATTGTGATCCGTTATTGAAACTCTGGAATTTGCGCATTCTGATCAGGCTGAATGTATTCAGCCGGTTTTTTGATCGTTATGGCGGTCTGCATGATCCGGAAACAATGCATGTTTTGGGGTTATCAGCATTTCTGCAAGATGAAAATGTTGATAAAAAAATCATATTTTCCAATTTATCCAATACGTTAGAAGCGCTGGAAAGTGATGCGCTGATATCTCCTCAGGATATTTTTTCCGCCAATATTGCTGTTCTTCAGACATCGTTAAACCTGACGCAGTGTGAGATCGATATATTGCGATTTGTCATCATATCGGGTTCGTCTGCGGGATTTAATATGGTGGTCGAGACGCTCGGAGAAATGAGCAATGAAAAAATCAGGCATACCCTGTCGATAATCCTGGATGTTCCCCGTAATGAAATTGAGAATGCCATGCGCAGCAATGGTACATTGATATCTTCGGGACTGTTGCGCATCAATGCCAGTGGCCACTATATGCATTCTTTGCAGCAGTGCTTTGATGTCCCGCACAGCATCAAATACGCCTTGACGCAGGAGCAGAATAATCCTGGGGCAATATTGCAATGCTTTTTTAAAATGGCAGATCAGGCGCATCTGTCAATTGAAGATTTCCCTCACCTGAAAACCGATATTGATTTGTTGACATGCTATTTACAGTCCGCTGAGAAGAAACATATTCAGGGGATTAACGTATTGATATACGGCGAACCCGGCACAGGTAAAACTGAACTGGTGAAAACCTTGAGCCGCTACTGCGGGTTTGAGTTATACGAAATCACCATGCAGGATATGGAAGGTAATCCTATTGATGGAAAAGACCGTTTTGCGGCTTATCAGCTGACTCAAAAAATGTTGGCGAATAAAGAAAAGGCCGCCATTTTGTTTGATGAAATAGAAGATGCTTTTCCCGATGTGAATTTCAGTCCGTTCGGTCATGTGACGCGCCCTGATTTCAAAAAAGCCTGGGTGCATCAATTGTTGGAGGAAAACTCAATTCCTGCATTCTGGTTGTGCAACAGTGTGGTGCAGCTGGATGATTCAGTGTTACGTCGTTTTGATTTTGTCCTGAATTTGCGCTCTCCCACACGCAATATCCGTCGGCGTATCCTTGACAAATATCTTGGCCACCTGGGCTTGAGTGACACCTGGTTAGCACAAATGGCGGAACATGAGCATCTGGTGCCGGCACATGCTGAAAGCGCCGCCAAAATTGCCGTTCATCTGAACGATGACAACACAAAGGAGCTGGAGAAAAACCTGGAAAGGATTATTGGTAACAAGCTGCAAGTCATGGGGTTGTCGCGTAAGCCTCGCACGGTTATCAGCCGTGAAACCCGCTATAGCCTTGAGTATTTGAATCCCGACCAGGATCTGGAAGCGTTGACCAGAGGGTTACAGAAAAACCATCAGGCACGTATCTGTTTGTATGGTGCGCCGGGCACCGGGAAAACCGCTTTTGCACATTATGTCGCGGAACAGCTGGACAAGCCTCTGCTAAAAAAACAGGCTTCGGACATTCTCAGCAAATGGGTGGGTGAAGCAGAAAAAAATATCGCTGCCATGTTTGATGAGGCTGAAGCCGATGATATGGTGCTGCTTGTTGATGAGGTAGACAGTTTTCTGCTGGATCGTGGCTCCTCTCAAAACTCATGGGAAATCACTCAAGTCAATGAATTATTGGTCCAGATGGAAAGCTTTAATGGTGTGTTCATCGCTTCTACGAA
>WFQM01000142.1 GCA_015487095.1 Gammaproteobacteria bacterium
ATTTCACGCCAATTGACACGTTCTTTCAACCAAAAAGCGGCCAGCGGTAAAATGAACAGGGGGCTGGTGGAGTTAAGTGTAGCGGCAACGGCGGCATAGGTGTATTTCAGTGCCACGACGGATAACCAGGTACCCAGTAAAGCACCGACCAATGAGGCAACAAGTAAAATTTTCAGTAGTTTCCCCTCACGTAGCGGGGTGACCCAGCCCAGCAGGTCACGCACCATTAGCCCCCAAAAAGTCAGACCGGCAATGGCAAATGCCTGACGAACAAAGGTAGCTTCCAGTGCGGGCATATCGGCCACACCAACCTTGGTGGCAATAATGCCCAAGGCATTGGCGACTACGAATAACACACCAAAAAAAAGTCCGCTACGGTATTTTTCGCAGGGTTGTTGCGTATTTTCTTGCGGTGCGCGTTGCCACAGCACATAGGTGACACCGGCAATGGCCAGCGCCATGCCTAACCAGGCCAGAATGGGAATCTGCTCACCTAAAAAAGTCACGGCAATCAGTGCAGTGGTGACCGGGATCAACGAACCGAGCAACAGGGTGCGTCGAGCGCCCAGTCGCATCAAGGCGAGAAAATACAGTGTGTCACCAAAACAGATGCCAATAATGCCGCTGAGTGCCAGCGCTGCAATACTGTTTGTATCCAACGATGCCAGCCCGGAATAAAATCCGGGCAATAACAATACCGCCATAAAAAGCATCGCCACCAACCCCTTGGCCAGATTGATGCCCATGGCAGTAATGCGGTCACCGATACGTCGAAACAAAATGGCAGCAACGGCCCAGCAAAGTGCCGATAGCAACGCGGCAACAGCACCCAAAAGATGAGATTGAAATGAAGTAATGAAAAAATCCTATATGAAAATATGTTGTCTGGTGTAACACAATATTATGCGTGACACTTTACCCGCCACGTACTGGTACTATAGCACTTCACTCAGGTAAGCCCACTCCACATACTATAATCAGGACCTACAAATGACGCAGCAGGTTTTTATCAGAATAGGCGTGTTGTTATTTGCTACGACCTTTATCGTCAGCTGCATGCATACAACACATATTGGCCAACCGTTTATGACTGTTCCACATCCGGGAAAATATCAACTGATTTATCACACACCATCGCAGGAATTCCCATTGCACTCCATGGCTACAGTAGACGGCCGGGAGTTTTTAGCAATAGATGATGTTGTTCTGCCTTCTGTACAAAGTCTGTATTTACTGACTCACTGGAAAATTTTTGACGGCGAAGCCGTGTTGGATCTGGGTACCGGCTCCGGCGTACAGGCGGTTTTTGCTGCTGACAAAGCCAGCGTAGTTGTGGCCACGGACATCAACCCAACAGCTATTAAAATGGCCAGACTGAATGTGCAAAGAAATGGGGCGGATAATATTATCGATGTCCGACAAGGTGATTTATTTGCGCCCATCAACAAGACTGAAAAATTTGATGTTATTTTATTTAATATTGATTATCCCCACGACGAGGCAACCCAGGGACTCTGGAAATTGCATGAGCGTTTTTTTGCTGAAGTAAAAAATTATCTTAAACGCGGTGGACGAATTTATTATCAGTCAGGCCTTATTGATAATGCTGCTCGTATTAACAGCATGGCTAACAAAAATGGCATGAGCATTCTCAGCATGCGCATGGATGTTGCACTGGAAGCCGACAGGCAACCTATTGTGTATCTTATTAAACGTAACCTGGATGTAGAAGTAAAAACAGGAGTATGGGACAGGTGATGAAATTGTTTAATATTTATGCAAACCAGTGGAGCGGATGATGGGAATCGAACCCACGTCATCAGCTTGGGAAGCTGAGGTAATACCATTATACGACACCCGCACGATCTGTCCTGATGCACCCTATCGTAAGGATATTATTCCGTCACCGCAAACTGTGGATTCAGACAAGAAAAAGGTTCGCCATGCATCACCAATCCTGTGCTAATATTCTGCGTATTATCCAGCACTGAGTGATCCATAAGTGTCTCTATCAGTAGGCCATCCATTGCTTGATGCCATCATCAAGCTCACTGCACAACGCGACCAGGAAACACTCGCGGACGCCCTGATTGACGCCATTCTTACACTTACCAATACAGACTCCGCCAGTGTTTATGCGCTGGGTGGTGAACTTGGTCATCTTTCCGCCAAGGTATTGGCCAGCAATAACGAACCTGTCGGTAGTCACATTACCCCGCTGGATGTACGTCCTGGTTTACGCGCCTGTATCGAAGGTCACAATACAATCACTGTGGCGACAAAAAACGGACACCAGATGATCCATCCCGTACTGGAACAAGGCAACGTGGTGGGGCTGATGATTCGTGAACATGCGCATGCTTACGACCATCAGGGTGATGTGATTGAAGGCCTGATGTCCATTTATGCCAACCAGCAATCCCTGTTGAACCATCAACAACGCGATGGACTGACAGGTCTGTACAATCGGGTGGCATTGCAAAACTGGATGGGCAAGGCACTCACAACGGATCGTCATGCCGAACGCCGTGCCAGTGACACTGGCAGCGATACGCCGTTGGGCTGTTTTGCCATGTTCGATATTGACTTGTTCAAACGCATTAATGACACCAAAGGTCATTTATACGGTGATGAGGTATTGTTGATATTTGCTGATCTGATGCGCGAATCATTTCGTTATAATGACTTGTTGTTTCGTTACGGTGGTGAAGAATTCGCCGCAGTACTCAGTGACACCGATCTCGATACCGCACTGATGGTGCTGGAGCGTTTTCGTGAAACCGTCGCGCAACACAATTTCGCCCAATTGAACCAGGTCACCGTTACCATTGGTGTGACACAAATCACCCCGTATCTGCAAGCCGACAAACTGATTGAGCGTGCTGACAAAGCGCTGTATTTCGGCAAAAACCATGGCCGCAATCAAGCCAATGCCTTTGAGTGGCTGGACAAGGGCGACATTGTGCCAACCATTAGCGAGCACCCGCAAAGCTACAAACTGTTTTGAATGGTTGACCGCCTGTTAGCCGCTCGTTAATCTTCGCGTCTATGCAAATTCAACTTAACGGTGAAAACCGCAACATCCCTGATCACAGTAATGCTCAGGATTTGGTCGAACTGCTGGAACTCACTGGTAAGCGTCTGGCCATGGAGGTCAACCGGGAGATCGTGCCACGCACCACCTACGCACAACATCGGTTGTACGAAGGTGATCGAATTGAAATTGTACATGCCATCGGTGGTGGTTAAAAAACGCCCCACTCACCGGTAGCTGGGGCATCATCCTGCATAAATACCCGTCAATGGGTATATAATGGCCACCGCCTCAATATTCCGGCGCACCGCGCCACACGCATTGGTATTACAACTATGTCAGAAAACGCAAATTTACGGGATGACGGTTTCGTTGTCGCGGGTACCACCTATCACTCCCGCCTGTTGGTGGGCAGCGGCAAATACAAAGACCTCGACGAAACCCGCCAGGCTACCGAGGCCAGTGGTGCTGAAATTATTACCGTCGCTATCCGCCGCACCAACATTGGTCAGAACCCGGACGAGCCCAACCTGCTGGATGTAGTGCCACCCAGCCGATACACCATCCTACCCAATACCGCCGGTTGTTATACCGCCGAAGACGCCGTGCGCACCTGCCGTCTGGCACGCGAGTTGCTGGATGGACACAAACTGGTAAAACTGGAAGTGCTGGGTGATGAAAAAACCCTGTACCCGGATGTCACTGCCACCCTTGAGGCAGCAGACACACTGGTAAAAGATGGTTTTGACGTGATGGTTTATACCAGTGATGACCCCATTCTCGCCAAACGCCTGGAAGACATCGGCTGCTGCGCAGTCATGCCACTGGCCGCGCCCATTGGCTCTGGTTTGGGCATTCAAAATAAATACAATTTACGCACTATTATTGAAAATGCCAGCGTGCCCATTCTAGTGGATGCCGGTGTCGGCACCGCCTCGGATGCGGCCATTGCCATGGAACTGGGTTGTGACGGCGTGTTGATGAACACTGCCATTGCCGGTGCGCAAAACCCTGTGCTCATGGCTTCCGCGATGAAAAAAGCGATTGAGGCTGGACGTGAAGCCTTTCTTGCCGGGCGTATTCCGCGTAAACGTTATGCTTCGGCTTCATCTCCGCTGGATGGCACTTTTTTCTGAGTGGACGTATAAAACGTAAATGTTGGCTTACTAACAATATAAAAAATACCGTAGGGACACCCCTTGTGGGTGCCCACTGCTACGCCAGAAATACCGATATCGAAACAACCAACATGCAGGACGACGAACACCAGGGCAACCACAAGGGGTTGCCCCTGCGGTAAGCATGCTTTTTTACCCACGCGGATATAAAATCACCGCGTGGGCACAAACAACCTGCCCACCCTACCGTCTTTGCATTGAAAGCTTTTTTCTGGACACTCGAAAACCAATGTCTGAAGACACACATCGCCCCATCCGCAGTTTTGTACGTCGCGAAGGTCGCCTGACTTCCGGCCAGCAATACGCCCTTGATGCACTGTGGTCACGCTATGGCATCGACAGTGCCGGGCCCGATATTCTGGAACCTGAACGCATTGCCCGTAATGAACCTACACTGATACTGGATGACTGTTTCAACCGCGAGCCCGGCTCCAGCCGACAGACAGTATTGGAGATTGGTTTTGGCAATGGAAGTTCGCTAGCCGAAATGGCCGCCGCCCTGCCAGACCACGATTACCTCGGTATTGAAGTACACCGCCCCGGCGTGGGCAATCTGTTGCGTTTGCTGGAGGAGCACAAGCTGCGTAATGTACGGGTACTCTGCGACGATGCTGTACAAATTCTCAGACACCGCCTGCCCAATGCCTGCCTCGACCGGGTGCAACTGTTTTTCCCCGACCCCTGGCATAAACGACGCCACCACAAACGGCGCATTGTCAGCCCGGAATTCGCAGCACTCATCGCAACAAAACTCCGGCCCGGCGGCATATTTCATCTGGCCACTGACTGGCAACACTATGCCCGACAAATGATGAGCGTACTTGCAGCTGCACCTGATTATCAAAATTGCGCAAATATCGGTGAATATTCACCCCGCCCGGATTGGCGGCCACTGACCAAATTTGAACAACGCGGCCACCGCCTCGGCCATGGTGTCTGGGATTTACTCTTTGAGCGAAACACCCGTAACATTTGAGATTTGGGTGTTCAGTGTGCGTCATATTCATTTCATGGCATCAAAAGCAGGTGCTTTTAGGCGAAGCAAAATAACGAATAATAACTGGTCTATTATGAGGGATTCCAACACCGCCATGGAATGAAGGGGAGTGCAATGAGTGCCTAAACCTCAATCACTACGAGCATATAACGCATTTTTTCATTGTCTTGGTTAATTCCCCCATTCGTGCCTTCAATTGGGGGCAGTTCTAAATCAGTGTATTATAACTTAGTTTTTTTCGAGCCCCGTTCCATGCAGTAAAGGGGATATGAGGAAAGGTATCGTGGCATGTAAAAAAGTACCGTTATCAAACCATCCACATACGCTGATTTCTGGAGAGGAAACCCAGTGAGCGATTCCGACAAACCGACGTTTAACCCCGTTTTACTAAAACGGCTTGTTGCCGCCGCACTATTTGCCCTTCTCGGCCTGTATCTGGCCGGTGTGGTGCCGAGTATCGAGATAGCCTGGGTCACCGCTATTCTACTGCTGACGATTTATCTGTTTGCTTTTGAAATTGTGGGTGTCGATGTCGCCGCAGTGAGCATTATGGTGATCCTTGGGCTGACCACCCTGCTGGCACCGTTAATGGGATTGAATGAAGGGCTGGTGGATACTCAATATCTGTTCAATGGGTTTTCCAGTAATGCAGTAATGTCTATTATTGCGGTGATGATTCTCGGTGCTGGTTTGGACAAAACCGGATTGATGGGCCAAGTAGCCACCTTTATTCTCAAAGTCGGCGGCAGTAACGAAAAACGCATTATTCCCATTATTTCCAGCACTGTGGGGGTAATTTCCTCATTTATGCAAAACGTCGGGGCGGCAGCACTTTTCCTGCCCGTGGTATCACGTATTTCGGCGCGTTCCGGTCTGCCGATGTCACGCCTGCTTATGCCCATGGGCTTTTGCGCCATTCTTGGCGGCACTGTCACCATGGTAGGCTCCAGTCCATTGATTTTGCTCAATGATCTGATTCTCACCTCCAACACTGCTCTGCCTGCCACACAGCAAATGGAAACCTGGTCATTATTTTCAGTGACGCCTATCGGCCTCGCACTTGTGGTCACCGGCATCGTCTATTTCATGTTAGCCGGACGCTTTGTACTACCGGTAACCGAAAAACAGGATGTCGGCTCAGCCACCAGCACCATGGCCTATTTTCAAAATATCTACGGCCTGGATTATGCGCTGTTTGAAGTCTCTGTACCGCCAGAAAGCTCGCTGGTGGGACACATGCTCGATGATGTGGAGCATGCCTGTAAAATCCGTGTTATCGCCTCGCAACGCGGTGCCGATAATCTGCGAATCGGCCCCGGTGGACTGGCACGCGATGTCGGCATCGAGGCCAACAGTGTGCTGGGTATTCTTGCCTCGCCGGAAAATCTCAACGCCTTCGTGGAAAAATTCAATCTCGATCTGCACAGTGATCTGCTGACATTTTCCGAATCCCTTGCCGCCGGCAAAGCAGGCATCGGTGAAGTGGTTATCCCGCCCGGCTCGGGTCTCATCGGCAAAAGTGCACGTGATGTATGGATGCGCAAAACCTATGGCATCGCCATGGTGGCCCTGCATCGCAACGGCGAAACCCTTCGTGAGGGCGAAGGTATCCGTGACCTGCCGCTACAGGCGGGCGATACACTGGTAGTACACACCACCTGGGACGCATTTGCACGGTTGCGTCACAACAAAGATTTTGTATTGGTGACCACCGAATACCCACACGAAGAAATACGCCCACATAAGGTAGGGGTAGCGCTGTTTTTCTTCGCTTTGGCGTTGGGGCTGGTGTTGTTCACGGATCTGCGTTTATCCGTCGCACTGCTCACTGGAGCCATCGGCATGATCCTCTCCGGTGTGTTAAAAATTGAAGAAGCATACACCGCAGTATCGTGGAAGACGGTATTTCTCCTTGCCAGCTTGATCCCATTGGGACTGGCAGTAGAAACAACAGGAACCGCCAAATGGATCGCCGAGCAGACGCTGTCCGTGGTGGGCGATATGCCCATCTGGGTCATTCAGGGTGCGGTAGCCCTGTTAGCCACCTTCTTTACGTTAGTCATGTCCAACGTGGGAGCCACCGTATTGCTGGTACCACTGGCGGTAAACATTGCCATTGGCGCAGGTGCAGATCCGGCAGTGTTTGCGCTTACCGTCGCCATTGCCACATCCAACTCGTTCCTGATTCCTACCCATCAGGTAAATGCACTGATCATGGGACCGGCCGGTTATCGGGTATTCGATTTCATGAAGGCAGGTGGCATTATGACGATTCTTTTTCTGGTAGTAATGATGGTGATGATGAATATTATTTTCTAGAAATCAAGAACGTGTAACGCTATCAATGTAAATTGACAGGTAACAGGGCGTTGAAAAGGAATCTGTTTGTGAGCAAATTTCTGTTGGTAATAGTGATCATGATGTTGCCAGAACTCGCAGCAGCATCCACGACAGGTGGTGAAACACTGGATTTAACCAAGCACCCTGTCGGCTATATCGCCATCGCTGTTTTTGTGTTGGCTTACCTGTTTGTGATGGCTGAAGAATTCACTCAACTACGCAAGTCCAAACCCGTGGTTCTTGCTGCCGGCATTATCTGGGCGATGATTGCCGCCGTTTACGTCAGCAATGGCATGACCCACGAGGCTGAAGCAGCAGTACGTCAGAACCTGCTGGAATACGCCGAGTTGATGTTGTTCCTGCTGGTAGCCATGACCTACGTCAACACCATGGAAGAACGTCGGGTATTCGATGCTCTGCGCTCCTGGCTAATTCGCAAGAGCTTCAGTTTCCGCCAATTGTTCTGGCTCACCGGCACCCTTGCTTTCTTTATTTCACCCGTGGCCGACAATCTCACCACCGCTCTGCTGATGTGTGCCGTGGTACTCGCAGTGGGCGGCGACAATACCCGCTTCGTCAGCATTGCCTGCATTAACATTGTTGTTGCTGCCAATGCCGGCGGCGCTTTCAGTCCTTTCGGCGATATCACAACCTTGATGGTGTGGCAGAAAGGCATGGTGGAATTCTGGGGCTTCTTCGCCCTGTTTCTGCCCTCAGTGGTCAATTTTGTAGTACCGGCAACCATCATGCATTTTGCCATTCCTGTCGAACAACCCACTGCCAGCAATGAAATAGTGCCCATGAAGCGTGGTGCACGACGTATCATCGGTCTGTTCCTGCTAACCATCGCCACCGCCGTCAGCTTCCATAACTTTCTGCATCTGCCACCTGTGATTGGCATGCTCACTGGCTTGAGCTATCTACAGTTGTTTGGCTATTTTCTGAAAAAAACCGCACGTGTCGATGAGGACAACGACAATGGCCGAATGGGAGAAGTAGTGCCCTTTGATGTCTTCAACAAGGTGGCACGCGCTGAATGGGACACTTTGTTATTTTTTTACGGCGTGGTGTTATGTGTGGGCGGACTGGGATTCATCGGCTATTTGTCACTCACCTCGGAAGTGATGTACACCCAGTGGGGTGCAACCAATGCCAACATTGCCGTGGGTGTATTATCCGCCATCATCGATAATATCCCGGTGATGTTTGCTGTACTCACCATGAATCCAGACATGTCCACTGGCCAGTGGTTGCTGGTGACCTTGACTGCTGGCGTCGGTGGCAGTTTGCTGTCCATTGGTTCAGCCGCCGGAGTGGCCTTGATGGGTCAGGCACGCGGCCAGTATACCTTTTTTTCCCACCTCAAATGGGCGCCAGTAATCGCCTTGGGTTATATCGCCAGCATTGGCGTACATATGTGGATCAATGCCGATTTGTTTTAGTGATATCAAAAAATGGCATATTCAGCAAATTAATTCAAACAATGAACAAGTCTTGCCACAATACGCGAATACTGAAAGATTATTTTATTTTTCTGATCTCTGTTGAGAGTAATGCCTCAACTTTATCGAGATCAGGAATTACCACTGTGACATCAACAAGCTGAGCTTGCTCTCTGATCAGCGGAAGTTTTTGTTCAGGTGTTTCGATCACGCTGATAGCGGATTTATCCAGCCTTGTAAGCTTGGGAATACCCTGCGACACCATACCGTAAAAAGGCAATTTATCATTGCCACTAATACCGTTGAGTATTGTGGCACGTACATTGTGCATTGGCATATTGCTGGCAATATTATTGGCTGCTTCAAAGGAAATGACCGGAATACGCACACCACGCCAATTCATCATGCCCAAAAACCATCTGGGCGTCTTTTTCACCGGATTCAATTCACCCAGGCTGATAACTTCCGCAATGCAGGTATTCGGCAATATTATGGTCATATTCGAAAGCGGAATCAGCTGGGCACGAATAACACTGCTTTTTTCATCTGTCTGCATCATGCTCTTATTCTCTGGTCGCTAAAAATTTGTATCAGTTAATCACGGTAATACTGGTAAAGCCTTTCCGCCAGTGCTTGTGGATTGGCGCTAAAAGTTACCGTATTGGTTTTACGTGCCTGGTCTGGCATGCTGCTGATCACACAACTATCGACATCTTGTGCCCAAACAATACCACCCTGTCGTGCCATCGCTTCACAGCCACGCGCACCATCATCACCCATGCCGCTAAACACAATGGTACCCGCCATGTTGCCATAGTGGCTGGCCACCGCACCCATAACATTGTCAATGCTGGGGGAGTAAATGGCATTTTCCATTGCAGGCACAAGAGAAAGATAACCATCTTCGGTAATTTTTATATCTTTATCAGCCGGTGTAAGAATCACTTCATGATGTCGGATCAGGTGTCCAGCCTTACCAGCCGAAACAACAAACGGTGTGACACGGTTGAGCTGCTCTGCCAACAGGGAAATATGATTAGCGCCAATATGCTGGGCCAGAATAAATGCGACGGGTAAATCTTCTTCAACCGCTGCAAGAAACTGGCGTACCGCCTGTGGCCCACCTAACGAAGCGCCGAGCACCCAAATGTTAACAGCCGCGCCTTTGGGTTTTTCAATGGGAATGGTTACGACATCAGAAGCGGTTGATACCTTGATGGCCGGTTCAATACTCACGGCTTCAACGTCCATTATTACATCAATGGTGGCAGCTGATTTATGCGTTTGCAGGGTATCCAGTATCGTTTTTGCTGTTTCCGGTTTATCGACAGGCTCGATTACAGGATCATGACGTGTCGCAATATCTGATAATTTACGTGCAAGTTTTTTGGCCCACAGCGCATTGGCACCACCACCAGCGGGACTGCTGTCATTAAAAAAAATGGGTAGTGCATCGTAATCAAGAAGAGTATCTATCACATCGGTTTCAGCACCATTTTCTTCACTCAAATCAACCAATAATACGTCTGGCGATGCATTTTCCAGTTGAGCCAAAAACCCGTCGCCAGGCAATTCATGCGCGACAACATTCAAGCCCGCATCTTTCAACAACGATGCAAGCCGTTGCTGTGTTTTTTCCGAGGTGGCAAGAATCGCAACCCGGGTGGCTGGATGATTCATGGCATCAGACATTGAAACAAGGCGCTCTTAATGCTGTTTAACGTCAATAAGAGTACGAATATTTTCAATGAGTTCCTGTTCCTGATAGGGCTTGCCCATATATTGGTTAACACCGATATTAAAGGCACGCTGACGATGCTTGTCACCCGTACGAGAGGTAATCATGATTATCGGTATTGTTTTCAGGCGCTCATCGTTACGCATGGTAGTCGCAAGTTCATAACCATCCATACGTGGCATTTCAACATCCAGCAACATGATATCGGGAGTTTGCTCCAGCATCACCGTGAGCGCATCAACACCATCTTTGGCAGTAATGATATTGTAGTTATAGCGTTTCAACAAACGCTCAGTAACTTTGCGCACAGTAATGGAATCATCAACAATCATTACTGTCGGCATTTGTTTTTCTGCTGCTGCCGCTTCTTCGATACTTGGCATTAACGGTACAGCTTGGCCGTGTTGTTGTGCCAGAGCAGAACGCACCAGATTCCCTATATCAAGAATCAATGCGACTTGTCCATCGGGCAAAATAGTCGCACCAGACAACACACCAACAGTGCTCAACTGTGGCCCCACAGATTTAATAACAATTTCCTGCCGCCCCAGCAGACTGTCTACATGCAGCGCAATACGATGCTCGGCGACACGAATCAGCATTAACGGAACTCGTTGGCGTTTAGCGGGCAGCTGTGGTGTTGTACCCTGCAATACCGTACCAAGATTTAGATACTGATATCGTTGCCCGGCATATTCAAAGTACGTTTTTTCATTGGCAATCAATGGCACCAGTTCGTCGCTGCCAACACGCACCACATGTTCAATGTTCGGCAATTGAATGGCATAAGTTGCATCGGCCACTTGCACCATCAAAGCCTGATTGACTAATACGGTAAGCGGCAGACGCAGGGTAAACGTAGTGCTTTTGCCCGCCTCGGAATCAATATGTAAAGTACCGCCCAACTGTTTGACTTCGGTATTGACCACGTCCAGACCAACACCACGACCGGAAACCTGAGTGACTTCTTCAGCGGTACTGAAACCGGGTTCGAGAATGAACTTCATGATTTCAGAATCGCTTAAATTGGCATCGGCCAACATACGGCCTTTTTCAATCGCTTTTTTGCGCAATGCCTCAAGATTAATACCAGCACCATCATCCGAAATGGCCAGCACGACTTCGGAACCCTCATGTGTAAAGGCAATATGCACATTGCCTTTGACAGACTTGCCAGCTTTGGCACGATCATCTGGCATTTCCAGGCCGTGACCGATGGCATTACGCAGAATATGCTCCAGTGCGGGTACGATACGATTGAGTTGAGTACGATCAATCTCACCTTCATCACCTGTCACCCGCAAGTCTGCATCTTTACCAATCTCTTTACACGTTTGGCGCATGATACGACGCAAACGTGGCAACACACTGGAGAAAGAAATCATGCGAGTACGCATCAAACCTTCTTGCAGTTCACTGGTGACACGTTGTTGTTGCAGCAACAACACATCGGTTTCACTGGACAAATTGTCCAGAAGCGCCTGAATGCTGGTTAAATCCCCAAGACTTTCCACCATACCCCGGGAAAGCTGTTGCATAGTAGAGAAGCGATCCATTTCCAGCGGATCAAAATCCTCCGTATCAGTAGAGGTGGTTTCATGCCGGTACATAATCTGGGTTTCGGTTTCAATTTCAAATTTGCGCAACTGCTCCCGTAAACGCAGCACGGTCTGATCCAATTCTGCAAGGTTAAAGCGCGAGGCTCCCAGTTGCTGGGTAATACGAGAATTGTAAATATTGATCTCACCCGAATAATTAACCAGATTGTTCAGCAAGTCTGCTCGTACTCGCACCTGTTCATCGCTTGTGGCCACTTTTTTTGTAGCTTCAGTCTTCTTGCCGACCTGATCAAGTGAAATACTTTCAGTCAGCTCTTCCATTTCTTCCGCAGTAGTCGCAGGTGTTGTGGGAGCTGCGGGAGTTTCCGGTAAATCCGTTTCTGTTTTAATTTTTGTTTCAACATCGGCTTCAGCAGTCGGAGATGCTTCAGCGGTAACAGAACCGTCAAAAGGTTTACCACTAATCGCAGCATCAAGCTGCGCGAGCAAACCGGCAGGTATGGAAGTGGGCTGTAGTTTACGCGCAGCTTCCAGACCCGTAATCAACCAATCATGACAGGATTGAATCACATCGATATGTGCGGACAGGGGCTCAATGCGTCCATCGGCAATACGTTCCAGCAGAGATTCCATAGCATGAGCGAGATCACCCACCGCCAGCACGTTGGCCATACGAGCACCACCTTTGAGGGTGTGCAACAAACGCTGCAACTCGGCAACATGGTCAAGCTGATCGTGTTGAGTCGCCCATTTTTGCAGGGCATTTTCAGTGCCTTCCTGTAATTCATCGGCCTCTTCAAGGAACACCTCGAGCAGATCCGGATCGTAATCCACATCGACTGCTGCGGAAACTACTTCCGGTTCAGTGCTGGCAATATTTACATCAGCTGCCTCGTCAACCAGCTCTTCAAAAGCACTTTCGGGTAATTCTTCCGGGGAAGTGTCATCGGTAGAAAGCATCAATTCATTGATGCTTTCTTCTTCAGGCAATAAATCATCATCACTCGTTTCATTGATAATGGATTCTTCCGCATCGGACTTATCAACCACAGGCTCATCAATAACAAGAGTGTCACTGCCTTCTTGAATTGATTTGCTTTCCCCGGTCTCCGCTGTCGTTGCTAGACGGATAATTTGCGCACGTAACTCACTGGGGTCTTCCGGTATATCGCCATTGCGCACCTGTTGAATAGCAAGTACTAACCAGTCAAAACCCTGTTGCACCAGCTCCGATAATCCTTCTGCGGCAGGCGAGTGGTGCTCCGTGATATTTTCCAGAACAGATTCCAGATCGTGCGCTAAATCACCGATGGCAAAAATATTGGCCAAACGTGCGCCCCCTTTCAGGGTGTGTAGCGCACGTTGTAATTCTGTGAGTACAGCGTGGTCACTGTCATTGGAGGCGGCCCATTGTTGCATCAGGCCATCGGTACTGGCTAGAATTTCATCAGCCTCTTCGGTGAAAATCGCAATAAGCTCAGCATCTTCATCATCAGTATCGTTAAGCGCTGCGGCCGCTGCAACAAAATCATCCAGGTTCGGTGTTTCGGGTGCTGAAGTGGCCAAAACAGCTTCATGCAAAGCAGCGATCTGGTTCAACAAATCAGACTGATCCGGTGCAATAAAAGCTGTATCAGCAAAAGCAGCTGCAATAGTTTCGGTGGTGTCCGCAATCTGGCGGAGTAGATTTTGTCCCGTACTATCCAGAGGGAGTGCTCGTTCATGCATTGCCCGAATCAGTCGATCCATAGGCTCACTGAGTTCAGAAATAGAAATGACATCAGCCATGCGTGCGCTGCCATGCAGAGTATGCAAGGCACGGTGCAAATCATCATCCACTACGGCTTCATTGCCACCGGCATTAGATAGAAATTCCCGAATGGCACTGATATGTGTTGCGGTTTCTTTCTGAAAAACCTCAACAAGGGCTGGTTCGCGCGTCGGAGCAACTTCAGGTTCTTCGGTAAAGGCTTCATCCAGTTCTGCTGAAGGTATCAGTTCAAGCGCGATATCCTCCAACTCGCTGATAGAACTCTCCAACGAAAGTGCATCATCAACCGCAGGCATCTCCTCGGAGATGAACGCATCATCTTCGGGAGAAACGGAAACATCGAATGACTGGTTTTCATCTTCTAAAGAAAGGTCCAAAGTTGCCAGCAAATCTTCTTCAGGTACGATGCCCTGATCGAACCGTGACAGCTCTTCATCTTGAACAGATGGTACCGCTTCAATTTCACTCGGCGATACACCAATATCGCCCGGAGTACTCATTGCTGTTGGTATGGACACTGAGACAATGTCGTTAACATTGAATTCACTACCATTGCTCATAGCGTCGGCTTGTGCAGCCAGCGCCTTGACAGGTGGACGCACATCCGTTTCTTTTTTCAGGTGTGCCAGTAATCCACGAACAACTGTTTCTGCCTTGTCCAGCAAGGTGAACATACCAGGATTAGGTGCAATTTTATTGTCCAGCACCCGATTGAGCAGGCTTTCAATCGACCAGGAAAAATCACCCATAACCATGGCACCCGCCAAGCGACCACTGCCCTTGATAGTGTGATAAGAACGACGCAGGGTTTCCAATGATTTTGTATCATCGTTATTGGCACGCCAGGCATGCAGGCAATCCGTCATAGTGCCAAGCACTTCGTCGGCCTCTTCCACAAAAATTTCGAGAATTTCTTCGTCGATATTTTCTTCCTGATATTTCTCGACTTCAGTCAATGCTTCCTCTGTTGCTACTGAACTTTCCGATTCAAACTTTCCCGGGGTGATAATTTCTTGCGTTGTTTCGCTGGAAACATTCGAAAATGATGCATCCATCACCAGTTTCTGTGTTTGATTGGGATCATCACTTATAGCGGTTTCTGACTCAAGCGATGGACTGCTGACTGAGCCCGAAGGCTTGTCTTCAGTTGGCACAACATCTGTTTCAACATTAATAAGTGCAGAAACAGATTCAACAGGGTGGCCTAATTGTTCTACACTGATTTCTGCAACCGCCAGCACACTTTCAGGCTGGCCGCGACCTTCCTCAATGGCTTCCAGGTAATATTCGATACTGGTAATAGCATCGGCAAGATTATCGAGCTTTGCAGAATCAGGATGAACCTGCGCAGCAATCACGTCTTCGCGGATAAAGGCATTGGCAGCACCCAATAATTTTGCCGCATGCTCAAGATTCATCACTGCCAATGCGCCCTGAATTTGTGCAAGCTTTGCAGGAACCTCAGCAATAACATCAAACTGGTTAGGCTCAACCGCAAAAGTATTGAAGCCTTCTTTGACATCCGCAAGTACGGATTTGGCTTCTTTAATAACCAGATTGGTTATTTGTATTTGTTCGGTGCGTGGCAACAACACTTCGGGAGAATCTGTATAGTCATTAACGGTAAGATCCGGCGCATCAGTTTCGGCATGTGTTTGCTTGGTTTCTTTTAAATGATCCAGAGAGGACTCGACATAAAGTAATGCGCTGGCGACTTCCATTAAATCAGCATCGGCAGGATCTTCACCATTTTCAACGAGCTGCTGAAGGTGTGTAACCTGACCCTGTATCACTCTGCGCAAATCACCCAGGCTGAGCATAGCCAGAGTATCAGCGGTGCGCGCCAGATTTTCGGCTAACGGTGACAATTCGCTGATTTCACGTTCAGTATTGCGTACAAAAATATCCAGCCGATCTTTTACGTGCAGCAAATCATCTTTAAGCACAGCGGAAACACTGTCCATAATATCAGCTGTTGAACCTTTGAGCTCATCCGCAGCCTGTTCCATTGAGCCACTATAGGGTAATAATTTTTCGAGACTGAAGACCTGCTTCAACGTGGTAACACGCGGGCCTGTCGATGTGGCAGTAGCCGTATAATAAAGACAATTTTTAATCAGATCAGAAGATTCAGCAGTATCAATCGCAGATTCTCCATTTTTGATCAAACGCTTGATTTCGCGGTCAACCTGGCCCAGCAACATTTTCAATGCAGAGCTGTTTTGCAAACCTTTATCAATAAGTGATTCAACAATCCCTCCCACAACCCACCAAAGACGTTGAGCAGCAATAGAATGACAGGTATTTTGTAATTCACGTAACACTGCGGCCATTTTTTTCAGGCTGCCCGCAGGGTCTTTGTCGCGCAATACACCTAGCAATGAAAACTGATAAATAGGCCGCAGTTTTTTTGCGTAGTCTTGTATTTCCGGATAATTTTTCCCAGGCACAAGCCTTTTTTCGGGCGGCAATATCTCTAAATCAGGTGAAAAGAAGGCATTTTCACTGAGCAGCGGTTCACCGCGTGCCGCACGCATATCATTGAGCAGAGGCGTCAATACCGCCGGTAAATCGGGGTGGCCATTTTCCAGGCGCTCAAGATAAGCGGGCAATTGCAGCGTGGCGCGAATCAGTACCTCAAAAGCATCCTGCTGCTGGGTGATTTTCCCGTTGAGCAACGCATTGGCAACTTTTTCCATTTCTTCGGCGAGCAATGCTGCACCGTAGATTTCCACCATTTGCAAGGTACCGTAAATCTGGTGCAAGTAGGTTGCACAAAAACGGATTTGCGTAGTGTCACTGGTGTCTTCGATAAACGCTTCCAGCGCCTGATGTGTTTGATTCAGGCTTTCCTGGATTTCATCTTTGACCCACGTCAGTGTGGTGTAATCGAGTTGTTCACCCATAATGATTTTGCGCGCCTATGCGTCGAGACCGTCGTGGCCATCAAGAATGTTTTGTTGGCGTTTAAAGGCCAAGGTGTTTGCGTAAGTGAATCGTGTGACTTCGGGATGTTCCCAATTCAGTAATTCACCTACACCGAGTATCAACAGGCCGCCGGGTTGTAAATGGTCGGCCAGGGTATTGGCAATATCAATACGTTGCTCTTTGTCAAAATAAATCAACAGGTTTTGACAGACAATAATATCCATTTTGCCAATGGGTGCTGCACCAATATCAAGAATATTCAAATGATTAAAGCAAACACGTTTCCGCAGCTCTTCATTAATTTGAAACTTGTCATCTTCGGTGACTGTAAAATAATTATTGAGCCATTCTGGCTCTATAGCTTTAATTTGCTGACGGGTATAAATACCCTTGCGTCCGTGCGCCAAGGCACTACGACTGATGTCGCTGGCGGTAACACCCAGATAATATTGACAGTTGAGTTGCCGCATATGGCCATCAACAGCCATGGCAATACTATAGGGCTCTTCACCCGTGGAACAGCCCACACTCCAGACGTTGATGGTAACAGGTGAAGCCACACACTCATCATGTCGGACCGGCAGATATTTTTCACAAATCAGCGCAAGTACACTTTCCTGCCGCAAAAAGCGGGTTTCATGCACAGTGAGGTGATGCACCAGCTGATCCCACTCAATCGCACCTTCTCGCCCATTTTGCACATAATCAAAATAGGTCTGGAAATTGTTAATCCCCAGCGCACGCATGCGCATACCAAGATTGGTGACTAAAAATGAAATACGATTATCGGGTAACCGCATGCCAGTGCGTTTTTTTAACAAAACAGCCCATTGCTGGAACTGTTCAGGCTCCATTTGCGGCAGACGCTTAACCACCAGCTCTTCGTAACCGGGTAGATATTCCATATTCGGTTTCATATAAAACGTAACCGTTTAATCTGGATAAGTTGCAAGGTACTGATACCGATCAATCCGGCAATTTGAAGCCGGCTACCGATTTGCGTAGCTCGTTCGACAAGTCTGCCAGATTACCGATGGATGCCGATGTTTCATTGGTCCCCGCCGATGTCTGCGTAGTCACTTCCTGGATGACATTCATACTTTCCGAAATACTGGAAGCAGCCGTGGCCTGTTGCTGTGCAGAATCTGAAATGGATGTGGTGAGGTCGGCCAGATGGGTTGACACCCCTTCAATCTCTGCCAGTGAATCACCGGCATTGAGTGCAAGTTTAGCCCCTTCCACCACCTGCGTGGTGGACTGTTCCATGGAGGCAACCGCTTCGTTGGTATCGGACTGGATGGTTTTCACCAGTGCTTCAATCTGTCGTGTCGCATCAGTGGATTTTTCAGCAAGTCGTTGCACTTCATCGGCAACCACCGCAAAACCACGGCCCGACTCACCGGCCATAGCAGCCTGTATAGCAGCATTCAAAGCAAGGATATTGGTTTGGTCAGCAATGTCGTTGATCAGCTCAACCATATCACCGATTTCCTGCGAGCTTTCGCCCAGGCGTTTGATACGTTTTGAGGTTTCCTGGATTTGTTCACGAATCGTGTCCATACCACGAATGGTATTCTGTACAGCGGCAGCACCTTTTTTCGCAATATCCACGGAACGTGTTGCCACTTCAGAAGATTCAGTCGCATTACCGGACACCGTGTCGATGGAAATGGCCATCTCATTAATAGCAGCAGACGCAGCAGTTATCTGTTCCGCCTGATGGTCACTGGCTTCGGCAAGATGCATGGCCGTGGCCTGCGTTTCCTGTGCGGCAGACGATACCTGCACCGTTGTTTCGTTAATGGTCGATACCAATCGACGCAGCTGGTCAATGGTGTAATTGATAGCATCCGCGATAGCGCCAGTAATGTCTTCTGTCACTGTGGCAGAAGTTGTGAGATCACCATTGGCGAGATCGCCAATTTCATCCAGGAGTCGCATGATAGCGTCCTGATTTTGTTTATTTTGTTGTGCCGTTATCGTCAAACGCTTACGGGTATCTGTTTGTATTTTAACACCCAGCCAGATAAGGATGAGCAATGCGGCCGCACTCAACAGATTACCTGTTGTATTGGTTACAAAGCGTTCATTACCTAACCGGGTATAGGTGTTGCGTAATTCCGTGGTGGCATTAAGCAGGGCTTCACTTTTTGCCGCCATATCACTTGACGCTTTTTGTGCCTCGAACAGTGCCGGGGTCTGCTCAAGAATGCGGCCAACCAATTCATGGACGGTTTCAAATTGCTCCGCCACTTCTTTCAATTTTTCACGCGCATCCGGGTCAGACACCCGGCGTATGTTCATTTTGCGATTACCTTTTAACATGCCGTCCAGCACCCGGCCAAACAACGCTGCATCACGGCCGAAACGTTCAGCTGCCGCAGAAGAACCTGCACCACCTACCAGCACCTTGTTTGCATTAACTGAAATACGTGGCACCAACATAAGTTGGCGGCTGGCAATGTAAACCTGGCTGGAATTTGCACCGGCTTCAATCATCAAGCTAACCACTTCATCAGAAAGAGCTAACAAGTTGGGCATGGTTTCATTCACCGCCCCAACAAATTCGCTCAACATGCGAATAGTGCCTTCGGCGCGTAGAACAGTGTCCGCATTTTTGCCAAAAATTTTCCAGAGTGCTTCGACTGCTGCCAAATTGTCCTGTGCTGTCGCTGGAGAAGGAGGTAAGCCGGTTTCAGGATTACCCTCACGCAACAGGTTGAGGTTGTTTTCAAATTGATTGCGGGCCTGTTTTAAAAGCCGGAATGCCGATACCGTGGCACTGGACGATTCCACAGCATTTTTTACAATACTTTGTGAGAGAACACGCTGCTCACCCGCCAGACTGATGTATTCTTTATCGTAATCAGTTTGTGTCCCAACGTAAAAGAACGTTGCGGCAGCCAGTGCCAACAGGATCAGGAGCGTCCCACCCAGTAGCAGTAGGCCTGTGTCTGCGGAAAATTTTGAATCAGATGCTGTTTTCATCGTGCTCGGCTCCTGGCCCCATAAATTTTGGCGTTCAATATGAGACTGTGTGTGTTATAGGTAGTGTAATTTATTGTTACTAACGTAGCTGTTAAACCGCGACTTTATAAAATTGCGGGTCTTCAATCAGTGTAGACATATCAAACAGGTGCCAGATTTTTTCATTTTGTTTGAATGCACCACGAATATGTATTTTCATTGCCGGATGCATTTTTCGAATGCGCGTTACCCGATCTTCCGGGTCAAAATGGCGCAGACCAGTGACTTCATCAACCAGCAACCCTACAATCAATTCACCCTGATTAATGACCAGCATACGTGACTGTTGCTGCAAATGAATAGCCGACTGTCCCAGATAATTTTGTAAATCCACAACCGGCAACAACGTGCCGCGAATGTTAGCGAGCCCCTTTATCCACGGCAAAGTACCCGGCACCAATGTCAGATTCGGAAAATGCAAAATCTCGTTAACCTGAGTAAGTGGTGCAACCATCTCAATATCACCAAGACGAAAACCGATACCACTCCACAGGGCGCGGGTTTCAGTTTGCTGTGGTAAACCTTTTGCATTATTTTTGCTTTGTTCCTCCAGCGCTTGCAGGAGGTCAAAGGGATGTATTTTATTATCCACGTTTCCGGTATTCGTCGTGATGGACAATCAGACGCCAAGCAAGCTGTTGATTTTACTGATCAGCTCTTTTTCATTGGCGGGTTTGGTTACATAGTCTTTTGCACCCTGGCGCAGGCCCCACATTTTATCCGTTTCCTGATCTTTGGTGCTGACAATAATAATCGGGATGTCGCTGGTTTCTGAATCTGAGGAAATCTGGCGCGCGGCCTGAAAGCCATTCATACCAGGCATCACCACATCCATAAGAATCAGGTCAGGCTTACCCGTCTTGGCTTTGTCTACGCCCTCTTCACCACAACTGGCCGTAGCAATGGAAAAGCCATGTTTTTCCAGCATGGAAGTCAATACATGAATTTCAGTGGGTGAATCGTCTACGATCAGGATGTTTGCCATGGAATGCCTCTCCGGATTTTAATATTTAGTCGAATATGCAAAGCGGAACAAAAAGTAATAAACCTTGCATGTTATTGATGTTCCGCCGCCAGATGTTCTTTTATGGCGCTTAACAACTCATCTTTGGTAAAGGGCTTTGTCAGATAACGATCAGAGCCAACGATGCGTCCACGAGCCCGGTCAAACAAGCCATCTTTACTAGTTAACAAAATCACAGGGGTATTTTTGTAGTTATGGTTTTTTTTGATCAGTGCACAGGTTTGATAACCATCCAGGCGTGGCATCATGATATCGACAAAAATAACATCCGGGTTTTGGTCGGTAATTTTTGCCAATGCCTCAAAACCATCAGTAGCAGTAACCACAGCACAACCCGCCTTTTTCAGCAGGGTTTCTGCGGTACGGCGGATGGTTTTGCTATCATCGATAACCATCACTTTGACGCCTTCCAGGCTGGTTTCTTCTGTATCGCTCGGCACCACTCCACCTCTAATGATTGGGTTGCAGTCTCTCCTGAGCCCAGGGCACTACATTTTAGTTGCGCCTTCTAAACCCAGAAAATGTATTGTAAGGAAAAGCCATTTGCAGGCTGGCTTCCATTATCGCACCCCTTAAGGGTTGACGGGAAATTAATGGTTCCTGGTCAGGCACTTCATGCGCGTGTTGCGTTGACGAGGTGCGCTGCCGGGAACTCGCCTGTTAAATCAAAGGCATCGTCCCGTTTATTTATCACATTATTCAAGTACAATCCATAAGTGCCTGCCACTCAAAGCTATATTGGCAAGGCGGGCAGCTCATGCAAACTATCGGCCAGGGCTACGGATACTTAAAGACCTATCATTTTTTTGTGGGAAACGGCATTTTCCAGTCACAACAACCGTTTATAACTTATTTTCAGAACAAAAGTGGTGTTTTTTTAATCAATGCACTTTAAAAACAAACAAATCATTCAATGACAACGCTCGCTTTATTGATGGACCCCATTGCCGCCATCAAGCCACAAAAAGACAGCAGTCTTGCCATGGCGCTGGCGGCACAAGCGCGTGGCTGGACATTGCAATATCTGGAAATGGATGATTTGTATCTGCGTGATGGGCAAGCCTGCGCTCGTTTACGCGAGCTGACCGTACGCGACGACAATGATGACTGGTTCAGTCTGGGCGAACCGCAAGACCGGCCACTGGCTGAACTGGATGTGGTGTTGATGCGTAAGGATCCACCCATTGACACCGAGTATCTTTACGCCACACAGATGCTGGCTCTGGCCGAGACGCAGGGCACTCTGGTGGTGAACCGCACCCAGGCCTTGCGTGATGCCAACGAAAAACTGGCCAGCGCCTGGTTTCCGCAATGCGCTCCGCCAACACTGGTCACTCGTGAGCAAACCCGCTTGCGTGCATTTCTGGCCGAACACAACGACATCATCATTAAACCGCTGGATGCTATGGGCGGTGCCTCCATCTTCCGCGTACGTGTCGATGATCCCAATATAGGCGTGATATTTGAAACCCTGACAGAACATGGCCGTCGATATGCCATGGCCCAACGGTATATTCCCGAGATCAGCGCGGGTGACAAACGTATTTTGCTGGTGGACGGTGAGCCCGTTCCTTATGCGCTGGCGCGGGTACCCGCTAAAGGCGAAACACGCGGCAATCTGGCGGCAGGTGGTGCCGGTGTCGGTGTTGAGCTCAGTGAGCATGACCGTTGGATCTGCGCACAAGTCGCCCCACGTCTCAAGGCCATGGGGCTGATGTTTGTGGGTCTGGATGTCATCGGTGATTTTCTCACCGAGGTAAACGTCACCAGCCCCACCTGTATTCGTGAGCTGGACACACTTTACGGACTGGATATCGGCGGCCAGCTAATGGACGCCATTGAGCGTAAATTAAACGCATGATCAAAACATTTAGCCGCATTTTGCTGATATTTATCCTGGCCTTTCTAACGGCCTGTGATCACAAGCCCGTTGCTTACCACGAGCAATTGCTGGTATTTGGCACCGTGGTAGACGTTAAACTTTGGGATGTAGAGGAAACACTGGGCCGACAGGCCGTGACACGTCTGGCCGATGATTTTGATTACATGCACAACGCCTGGCATGCCTGGCACCCCGGACCATTAGGGCGGGTTAACCAACTACTGGCCAGCGGCGAATCATTTACCCTACCGCCCTCTATTCTGCCATTAATTCAGCGAAGCAGTGAATTATCCCAGCGTAGCAACGGCCTGTTTAATCCGGCCATTGGCAAACTCACCGCATTATGGGGGTTTGCCAGCGACGATCCACCCAAAGGCCCACCGCCCAGCACCGAAGCCATTCGCGCCATTCTTGACCAGCAACCTGGTATGGAAGATATCCGTCTGAATGGTCTCACGATGCAAACCACCAATCCGGCACTGAAACTGGATTTTGGTGCCTTCGCCAAGGGTTACGCAGTGGATCGTGCCATTGATGTGCTACGTGAACTGGGCATTGATAACGCGGTAGTGAATGCCGGTGGTGACTTACGTGCCATTGGTCGTCACGGTGACCGTCCCTGGCGGGTGGGCATTCGCCATCCACGGGAAGCAGGCATCCTGGCCTCGGTGGAAGTGGAAGGTGACGAGAGCATATTCACTTCCGGCGATTACGAGCGTTATTTTGACTGGCAGGGCACACGTTATGACCACATCATCGACCCACGTAGCGGTTATCCGGCTCAGGGTTTGAGCTCGGTGACAGTATTTGCCCGACAGGCGGATCTTGCTGATGCCGCAGCCACGGCATTGTTTGTGGCGGGCCCGGATGAAAAGGACTGGTTACCTATAGCGCGTGCCATGGGGGTCAGTGGTGTAATGCTGGTGAATGATGATGGCCGGGTACAGCTGACACCGGGCATCCGCGAACGTATTTATTTTATACCGCCTGCTGAGAACGAACAAACAAACCTTGAGATTCGCATCAGCGCAGCATTATGAATGGGGTAAAACTCAGTCGGGGCGATGCCGTGGTGTGGCTACTGACGGCAACGCTGCTGATGAGTTTGTACATGATGTTCTGGCAGGCCGATGGCCACGGTGCCGAAGCGGTGGTACTGGTAAATGGTAAACGCTGGGCGCGGCTCGACCTGTTTCAGAATCAGGATCTCGACGTACCAGGACCACTGGGCCACAGTCATATCCAGGTACGTGATGGTCAGGTACGCTTCGTAAACTCCCCCTGCCCTAACCAGCTTTGTGTGCATACCGGCTGGCTCAGCCAGGGCGGTGAAGTGGCCATCTGCCTGCCGAACAGGGTGAGTTTGCAGATTTTGGGCAGTGACCCTCGTTTTGATGCGATAAATTTTTAACTGCGTACTTTTTACTGACATAAAATCATGACCCGTACCCTCCAAACCACCCGCGACGACTACCTCATCGCCGGTTTTGCTGCACTGGCGATCACTATTCACATCGCCGAAAGCGCCTTACCCAGCCCCCTTCCCGGCATTAAACCAGGACTGGCCAACGTAGTGACGCTGGTAGTATTGTGTCGCTACGGATGGCGGATGGCGGCCTGGGTGTCGTTACTGCGAGTGTTGGTGGGCAGTATTTTGATTGGCACTTTTTTGTCACCCACATTTTTTCTGTCGGCTGCCGGTGCTCTGGCCAGTGTCGCCATGCTGGGCCTGTTATTTGCCCTCTCCCGTGCTCTGCCGGGCTGGGCCGTAGGACCAATGGGCTACGGGGTAGCGGCTGCACTGGCACATATGAGCGGACAATTCTGGGTGGCCTACGCAGTTTTTGTGCCGCATTCCGGTTTGTTAACCCTGTATCCTCTGTTAATGACACTGGCCACCGTGCTGGGAATTGTCAGCGGACTGTTGACCCACACCATACTGGCGCGGTTGAATAGCGCCCCGTCCAACGGCAATCCCGTATAATCGGCCCACTTACATATATGCAACGACACTCAACCCCGTAATCATGGCTACTGCCCAGGCAACACAAACACACCCGCCCGTCCGGCCTCCTATGCGCCCCAAAATCAGCACTGGGGACCGTCTCAGTTTGACCATCTTTTTTGCCATCGTGCTGCACAGCCTGATTATTCTCGGCATCAGCTTCAGCGGTGAAGACCGCGCTCAGCCGCTGCAAAAATTACCCGGACTGGAAGTGACCCTGGTGCAAAGTCGCAGCGACAAAGAAATCGAAGACGCCGATTTTCTTGCCCAGGCTAATCAGGAAGGAGGTGGCGATACGGAAGAAAAAGTACGGCCATCCACACAGGAGGTACCTGTGGTGCCCACGGGCGAGACTGGCGAGGTACGGGAATTTGTGCCGGAAACAAAAATTGCCACCCAGTCCGAGCAACAACAGCAGGAATTACTCACCGCCGCGAATTCCGAGCGTAAAGTTGCAGCAGGTCTCAACACACCACAACATGAGCAACATCTCACCGCCGCGCAATTGCTCTCGCGCAGCAAAGAAATTGCCCGCTTGTCTGCCGAAATTGATCAGACCCAGCGAGTATTTGCCCACCGCCCCAAACGAAAATATATTTCTGCGCGCACCAAAGAATACAAATACGCCAGTTACGAAGAGGCCTGGCGTGCAAAAGTGGAACGTATTGGCCGGATCAACTTTCCCGACGAGGCGCGGCGTAACAAGCTCTCCGGCAGCCTGATTATGGCGGTAACGCTCAACAAGGATGGCAGCATTCAATCCATCAAAATCCGCCAGTCATCGGGGCATAAAATTCTCGATGACGGCGCTATACGCATTGTCCGTCTGGCTGCACCCTTTGCGCGTTTCTCGGAAGATATTCGCAAAGAGGTGGATGAACTGGTGATTACCCGCACCTGGGTATTTGAAGCCGGTGAGCGATTTTCCGCAAAATAACCGGAAAACACCCTCTGACTCGCAACAAAAACTTGTGACGGCTGTTGCTTAGCTTCATACTAGACACATGGCCGAGTCCGGTTATCTGAAAAATCAGTTTCTCATCGCAATGCCCACATTGCTGGATCCCAATTTCTTCCACAGTGTTGCTTATATCTGTGAACATAATCAGCATGGCGCTATGGCTATCGTCATTAATCAGCCGGTGGATTTGACGGTGGGCGAGCTGATTGAGCAAATGAAACACAAAGCCCCCAAAACGGCGCTATCAGAAAAACCCGTGTTTCGTGGCGGCCCGGTAGATGTGGATCGTGGTTTTGTTTTGCATCAGTCGGGCAGCCAGTGGGAAGCGACGCTACCGATAACCGACAATATCTTTCTCACAACATCAAATGACATCATCACCGCAATGGCCGAGGGACACGGCCCGGAACAAAGTCTGGTGGCGCTGGGTTTTGCCGGTTGGGGGGCGGGCCAGCTGGAAAAAGAAATTTGTGACAATGCCTGGCTGAATTGCCCGGCAGACAGCAAACTGTTATTCGAGACTGAAATAGACAACCGCTGGGAAGCCGCCGCCGCATTGATCGGCATTGATATTCACCAGCTGACCGGCGCAGTGGGACACGCGTGAACCACATGATGATCAAGAACACCGACAGCGCAAAAGCACGCACCTTGTTGGGATTCGATTACGGTCTGAAACGCATCGGCGTGGCCGTGGGACAGGAACTCACCGGCACCGCATCGGCGCTGCTCACCGTGCGTGCCAATGATGGCAAACCGGATTGGGACGCCATCAGCAAACTCATCGGACAATGGCAGCCGGACGAAGTCGTGGTGGGCTTGCCACTGAACATGGATGGCAGTTTTCATGAATTGAGTTACCGAGCGCAGCGATTTGGGAATCAGTTACACGGACGGTACAATCTACCCGTCCACTTTATGGACGAACGTCTGTCTTCACTGGACGCGGAGCGGGAACTCAAAGGCAAATCCCGCAAAATACAAGCTGCCGATATCGACAAAGTGGCGGCAAAAATCATTCTGGAATCCTGGTTAATGGCGCAACAGGCGCGAAAATAAAAAGGGTGGCAATGCAACAACTCATCGCACAAATCGCCGAAGAGCTGCGTCATAAGTTCGGTCACGATATCGCTATTGAAGATACGCTGATGATTGGCATTCACACTGGCGGTGTCTGGGTGGCAGAACGCCTGCATCAAATACTCGGCATCAAACAGCCCCTGGCACAACTGGATATTTCGTTTTACCGCGATGATTTTTCGCGCATCGGCATGAACCCGCAGGTCAAACCCTCACAACTGCCCACCTCGGTGGACGATGCACACATTATTCTGGTGGATGATGTTCTGCACACTGGCCGCACTATTCGTGCTGCACTCAATGAAATTTTTGATTATGGCCGACCGGCAACGGTCACCCTGGCCGTATTGGGTGAACGCAGTGGACGTGAATTGCCCATTCAGGCCGATGTGGTGGGCAGGCATATCCAACTCAGCGAACACGAACACGTCAAACTCACCGGACCTGAACCGTTACAGCTGGAAGTGGTGGAAACACCATGAGGCGGCGTAATCTGCAACTGGATGAACATGGTCGCCTGCGCCACCTGTTGACCATTGAAGGTCTCAAGCGTCAACAAATTGTGGACATCCTCGATACCGCCGAGTCTTTCATTACCG
>WFQM01000143.1 GCA_015487095.1 Gammaproteobacteria bacterium
AGCGCCCGGATTTAGTGCGTCTTCGTTCGTTCTGATTGAACAAAAGTGCAGGAATAGTCGTTCTATTTCGAGCTTTTGTGATTGAAGAACGGGCGAAGACGGGCTGAAGCCGGGATGCAAAACCGGAAGTTATTACATGCACGTTCCTAAGTCAGCACCATAATAGCGTCCATCTCCACTGGAACACCTTTGGGCAGACTGGCAACACCAACCGCAGCGCGTGCTGGGTAGGGCTGCTGAAAATAATCAGCCATTATTTCATTCACCAGCGCAAAATGAGAAAGGTCCGTAAGAAAAATATTTAATTTGGCAATATCCGCCAGACTGCCGCCTGCTGCCATAGTGACCGCTTGCAGATTATCAAACACCAGGCGAATTTGTGCAGCCATGTCCGCATCAAGCACTTCCATGGTTTCCGGCACTAATGGAATCTGCCCGGAAAGGTACACAGTATCGCCAATCTTTATCGCTTGTGAATAAGTACCAATAGCACCCGGTGCTGCATCAGTATGTATTGCTTCGCGCTTTTTTGCTTCAACGTTAATCGCCTGGCTCATCAACTTCTCCTGTTTTATTATGATTTTGATCGCGCAATTTTCACCACACCATTGGTGGATTTTATGCGCCGCATCAACTGCGCCAAATGCACACGGTCCTTTACAGACACGGTAAATATCATCGTGGAATAACGACCA
Organism: Gammaproteobacteria bacterium; assembly: GCA_015487095.1. GTDB lineage: Bacteria > Pseudomonadota > Gammaproteobacteria > SZUA-152 > SZUA-152 > SZUA-152. The sequence continues at coordinate 696 of WFQM01000143.1, forward strand.
TCATGTTCTGCAATAGATACATTTTCAATATTGGACTCAAGATCTGAAATAGCCGCTGCCACTGTGGCCAAAATACCACGTCGGTTTGCCGTGTCCACACGAATATCTACCGGGTAAAAACCCTCAACATCTTTTTGCCATTGTACGTCCACCCAGCGCTCCGGGCTATTTTTGAATTCGCCCACGTTTTTACAGCCGCGCAGATGTATCACAATACCCCGACCCGCACTCACGAAACCCAGGATTGGATCACCTGGAATCGGATGACAACATTTGGCATAAGTGACAACAGAGCCTTCTGTGCCACGAATGGCCAGCGGTTGATTAACTGAGCGATTCACAGATGTTTTCATCCAGCCCGGCACATAACGGGTAAACATGCCTTTCACTCCAGCACTTTCCCGGTTGCGCAAGTTTTTGCCTGACTGCATATCTGCAATTTGTCGGGCAACCACCGATGCCACTCGTTTTCCCAAACTGACATCTTCGTAAAGATCGTCCAGTTTTTTTACATTCAGGTTGTTCAGAATTTCACGCTGTGACTCTGCTGAAATTTTATCCCAGGAAACCGAAATAGCCGCCATCGATTTTTCCAACAAACGTTTCCCCAGACTGATCGCCTCATCCTGCTGCATGTGCTTCAAAAAATAGCGTATGTTGGCGCGTGCTTTGCCTGTCGTCACAAAATCCAACCAAACCGGGTTTGGCTTTGCGCCAGGCGCAGTAATAATTTCCACCGTTTGCCCATTGAGCAATACACTGCGCAATGGTGACAGGCGTCGGTCAATCATTACCGACACACAGGTATTGCCCACATCGGTATGTACTGCGTAGGCAAAATCCAATGCCGTTGCACCCCTCGAAATATTCATGATGTCGCCTTCGGGCGTAAACACATACACTTCATCGGGAAACAAATCGATTTTTGCATTTTCGAGAAATTCTTCAGAATTACCCGCATTTTGCTGCATTTCCAGCAAACGTTTGAGCCACTCAGTGGCATGCACCGGCGTAGCATCACCGGTTTTATACAGCCAGTGCGCGGCAATACCGGCTTCTGCCACACGCTGCATGTCTTCGGAACGAATCTGAACTTCAATGGGAATGCCGTAGGGGCTGAACAAAATAGTATGCAGGGACTGGTAACCATTGGCCTTGGGTATGGCAATATAATCCTTGAACCGGCCCGGCATCGGTTTATACAGATTGTGTACGACACCTAATGCGCGATAACAGGTATCAACCTTGTCAACAACCAGCCTGAACGCAAAAACGTCTGCAATTTCTTTAAACGTTAACACTTTGTTACGCATTTTCTGATAAATGCTGTACAGATGTTTTTCTCTGCCGATGACCGGAACATCCAGCCCTTCGCTGCGCAGGCGTTCTTCAATGGCAATGCGGATTTTATCGACAATTTCCTTGCGATGCCCTCTGGCCTGTTTTACCGCTTTGTCCAGCACCCGGTAACGTAGCGGATGAATTGCCTCAAAACACAAATCCTCTAACTCCAAACAGATATTCTTCATACCCAGGCGATTGGCAATGGGCGCATAAATTTCCAGCGTTTCACGAGCAATGCGCCGTTTTTTATCGGGCCGCATCACATCCAGAGTGCGCATATTGTGCAGGCGGTCTGCCAATTTGATGAGGATGATACGAATATCCTTCGCCATAGCGAGGATCATTTTGCGGAAGTTTTCGGCCTGCGCTTCGGCCTTGCTGCCAAACTTGACCTGGGTCAGTTTGGTGACACCATCCACTAAAGCGGCCACTTCTTCGCTGAAGCTGCTCACCAGGGTTTCTCTGACGGTGTCGGTATCTTCAATCACATCATGCAACAGTGCTGCGATGATCGTGTTGTAGTCCATGCGCATTTCAGCCAGGATTCTGGCCACGGCAAGCGGATGATAAATGTAGGGTTCACCACTAAGACGGTGCTGGCCTTCGTGGGCTTCGGCACCAAACAGATATGCCCGATAAACTTCCTTTACCTGATCCGGTTCAAGATACCCTTCCAGCAGAGTACACAGATCATGGATTAGAAACACCGGGCTCTCTTTGTCTTAACGTCTTTTAATGGAGGAGCAAGTGCTCCATATTTTTAGGCGGGCAACATCCTGGCAAGCAGGATTTTTACCAATCACATGCCTTCAACTAAAAGGCATGTGAAAATATAACCGTTATTAATTTTCGTGTCGCTCGGCAAACTCAGCCGCTTCCACCGCAGCCGCTTCTGCTTCGGCAGCTTCGCGCGCCAGGCGCTCGTCACTGGCCATTTTTTCCAGTATTTTCTCACTGATTTTACCTTCACCAATCTCACGCAGGGCAACGACTGTGGCTTTGTCATTTTCCCAGTCCACCATTGCCTCCTTGCCATTAACCAGTTGCCGGGCACGCTTGCTCGCCAATAACACCAACTCAAAACGACTGTTGACGTTTTCCAGACAATCTTCAACGGTGACTCGTGCCATGATGCAAAACTCCTGAATGTGGACCGTAAAAAAACGAATCCTGATAATGTGAATGTGGCCCTCTACACCGCAAAACCGGTGAATTTCCACGAGGGCGGAAAATTGTACAAAAACGGGCCCAGCTTTACCAGTTCTAAAACAGCTCTAATGGCCCTGGACAAAAACAGACAGGCCGCATTACTCTATAAATTGTCCAATAAATCGGCCAATAAATGCTGCAAACCGACACGCTGGCGCTCAATCCTCAGTCGCTGGCTGCTGATGACTGCCTGCAAATCTGCCACAGCGGTGTCAAAATTGTCGTTCACCACGACATAATCAAACTCACCGTAGTGCGACATTTCAGCCTCTGCGTCTTGCATGCGCCGGGCAATAATAGCTTCATCGTCCTGACCACGCCCGGTAAGCCGCTCCCGCAGCGCCACTTTGGAGGGTGGCAAAATAAAAATGCCCACCGCATCTGCAAAACGTGCGCGTATCTGACGAGCCCCCTGCCAGTCAATCTCCAGAATGACATCCTGTCCCGAAGCCAGCTGTGCCATCACTGCCGCCTGCGATGTACCGTAATAATGATCAAACACTTGGGCATACTCCAGAAAATCTCCCTGTGCGATCATTCGCTTGAAAACGCTTTCATCCACAAAATGATAATGCACACCCTCCTGTTCACCAGGACGCATGGCTCGCGTGGTATGAGATACCGACACCCCGATACCATCTGCATCCTCAAGCAATACCTTTAACAGGCTCGTTTTACCTGCACCGGAAGGAGCTGAAACAATATAAAGCGTGCCGCTGGCACCCTGCTGCTGTGTCATGCAGATATCCTCCCAAAACATAACTTCTGTTAACGTGTACCTGAAATACCGACTGCTGTAACCAAGGTATCTGATTATTCGATATTCTGAATTTGCTCCCGCATCTGCTCAATCAGCACCTTTAATTCCACCGAAACGGCCGTGGTGTCAGTATGTACCGACTTTGAACCCAGCGTATTGGCCTCCCGGTTCAGCTCCTGCATGAGAAAGTCCAATCGTCGCCCCACAGGCTCATCCTGAGCCAATACCCGCCGTACTTCGTCAACATGGGCTTTGAGACGCTCAATTTCCTCGTCTACGTCCGCCTTATTGAGCAGCAACACAACTTCCTGCTCCAACCGCGCCGGGTCCAGCTCACCCTGGATTTCCGCCAGACGTTTTTCCAGCCGCTCGCGTGTTGCCCGTAAAATCTCTGGCAAACGCTCTGTCACTATTTTCACCTGCACATCAATGGCGGCACAACGTGCCTCGATCACCGCTTTGAGCTTTTCACCCTCACGCGCCCGTGAATCCAGCAAATCCACCAGCGCGGACTCCAACAGAACCTGGGCATCAGCAACCAGTTGCTGAGTATTTTTTTCCGGTGCCTTCAGTACACCCGGCCACTGCAAAATCTCCAGGGCATTGATCGGAGCCGCATTGTATAACAACTGGTCAATTTCGCGGGTCACATGGGCCAGCGTTTCCACCAGCGCCTTATCAATTTCCAACGCTGGCGGCTCATTGTCTTCTGCCGATTGATTTGTGGCTTGAAAACGCAAAGTGGCATCAATTTTCCCCCGCTTGATGCGTTTAGCCACCTGCTCCCGGATTTTTGGTTCCAGAAAACGCAGTTCCTCCGGCAAACGCAGACTGACTTCAGAAAACCGGTGATTGACCGATCTTAATTCCCAGACGAGGTGCCCATTTTCAGTATCGCCTTCCTGTCGGGAAAACGCCGTCATGCTGTAAATCATCTCCAATTGCTCCCGAAAGGTTGTGTGCTGCAAATCAACGCGCAGTGTAACGCCAATTCAACACATGGAGAACCGGCCTTTGCAACAAAGCACCGTGAACAAAAAACGGTAATGTATTTATGATTGAGTCTGACACTGCCCTTCCTGCCGGTACAGAACTGGAACACTACCGCATCAACAGTACATTGAGTGCTGGCGGCTTCGGCATTGTGTACCTCGCCACCGATTTACAAAACAATCTGCAAATTGTCATCAAAGAATACATGCCCAACAAGCTGGCTCAGCGTCTGCCTGATGGTTTTGTCATGCCACAAGGTGAGCAACAACAGGAACACCATAACGAAGGCATGCGTCTGTTTTTGCAGGAAGCCGCCGCGCTGATCAAACTCAAACATCCCAACATTGTGCGCGTGCTGAATTTTTTCCGCGCCAATGGCACTGTTTATATGGTGATGGAATATCGTCCCGGTAAAAATCTGCAACGTTATATTAAAAGCCGTAACGGCAACCTCAGTGAACATTTTTTACGCACCATTTTTCCTCCTTTACTGGAAGGACTACGGGTCGTACACGAAACAGGATTTCTGCATCTGGATATCAAGCCCGGCAATATCCATTTGTGTTCCGGCGGCGTTCCGCTACTCTTGGATTTCGGGGCAGTACATCCCCGCAATAGCAGCCGCAAACTACAAGTCACCCAGGTCGTTACCCCCGGATTTTCTCCCATGGAACAATACAACCTTGGCGGCTACATCGGACCCTGGACCGACATCTACGCTATTGGAGCCTCCATGCGCGCCTGCATCGAAGGTAGTGCGCCCATATCGGCCAAAGACCGAAACGAAAAAGACAAAATGAAACCTGCCGCCCATGCTTTTAAACGGCGTTACTCCGCCAGTCTTTTGCAGGCAATGGACTGGGCCATGGAAATGGACCCTTTGTTACGCCCACAAACCGTTGACGAATTTCTTGATGCAATAAATCAGCAGGACAATAAAGGTAACAACCTGCTGGGAAAAATTGTCGATACGTTAACCCGACCGCTCTGACCCGGCCACTCTGACATGAAATATCAACTCGCCAAAACCTCCCGCCTCGGTAATCGTGTTGTGAACGAAGATCGTATCGGCGTTGTGGAACACAATAATACCGTATTGCTGATTCTGGCAGATGGCATGGGAGGCTACCGTGGTGGACAGATTGCCTCCAAGGCCATGGTCAATCGCATGCTGCGACAATTTAAACGCAGCAAATTGCCCGCTGCCGATCCCGCTGCCTTTCTTAAAGATTTGATTATCGATGCTCATATCGCCGTACTGCGCGCAGGTAGTGAACAGTACCCACCCATTGAACCACGTACCACTTGCGTGGTGTGCCTGATTCAGGAAGGTAATGCCTGGTGGGCTCATGTGGGTGACAGCCGCCTGTATCTTTTCCGTGGCGGCAAACCGTTTGTGCGCACAGTTGATCATTCAAAAATCGAAGAACTGCATCGCAAAGGTAAACTCAGCAAAGAAGAAATGGATAAACATCCGCAACGACACCTGGTTACACGTTGCGTGGGTTACCAAAAACACCCACCTATTCCCACAATCAGTGACAAAATGCCGTTAGAAAAATATGACATGTTATTGCTGTGCAGTGATGGCTTGTGGGGGCCGCTCACAAAAGAAAATATTGCAGATACATTAACCCAGAATCCATTAGCCGAAGCCGTTGAACGCATTGCCTATCAGGCCGAATTTCGCAGCTACCCGGAAGCGGACAACATCAGCGTGATTACCCTGCGCTGGATTTCCAATGAGATAGACGAAACTGAAGAAACACCAAAAGAAGATGTGCAGGATGAATTAACACTAACTATCACTGCCCTCGATAGAGCCATGGGTAAACTCAACCCCTGATCGTACTCATTTTTTAAGAGACACAACTCCCTGACACATGAAGGGGGGTTAAATGTGAATTAAGCGCTAAAAACTGCTGTTTTAAGAATTACCGAGTATTTAACGCAGAGGTCGCAGAGACACAGAGGCGCAGAGTTTTTAAAGAGTTCTTAGTTGTAGTGTTTTTCTCTGTGTCTTTGCGCCTCTGTGAACTCTGTGTTTACAAGCACAAAATTTGACAACGCGACAGGTTCCGGGTTTCCTTTATTCCGGATTGATCCACAGACTTGGCCAAGCGTGCTTAATTTAATGGCATTAGGTCGTGAGCTCTACACACTCTGTGTTAATAACACTGCACCTCTTCAACGTAGTTTTTATGCAAAGACCCCATCAGATCAACCCTCGCTCGGCAAACGATACTGTAGTTCCATCCCCCACCACCACATGATCCAGCACCCGCACATCCACCAATGCCAGTGCATCGGTTAATTGTCGGGTCACTTGTTTGTCTGCCATGCTGGGTTCCGCCACACCGGATGGATGATTGTGCGCAAAAATCACCGCTGCTGCATTATGCCCCAGCGCTTTTTTCACCACCTCCCGTGGATGCACACTCGCACCATTGATGGTGCCCTGAAACAGTTCTTCAAACTGAATCACCCGGTGACGGTTATCGAGATATAAACAGGAAAAAACTTCAAACGAATAATCCCGCAAACGTGCGGTCAGAAAGTTTTGTGTCTGCTGCGGGTTTTCCAACACACTGCCACGCTGCAAGGTTTCGGAAAAATGTCGGCGTGTCATTTCCACCGAAGCCTGCAAATGTGCAAACTTTGCCTTACCCAGCCCCGGAGCCTCACAAAACTGTTGCTGATTCGCATTTAACAACGCACGTAAACTGCCAAAACGATTCAACAAATCACGCGCCAGATCCACCGCCGTCTTACCGGGAATACCCGTGCGCAAAAATATTGCCAGTAATTCTGCATCTGACAGAGCTGCGGCACCGTGTTCCAATAATCTTTCCCGTGGGCGCTCTTCCTCTGGCCAATCCATAATTTTCATCATCAAATTCCCTTTATTCCTGCACTCCTGCTTGGTGTTTTTTATCCAAAACAGCTTAATTCAGTTAAACTGCTAGCCTGAACCGTTCGCCTAAAGTGACAGCGTCATCCCGGTATCACCAAATGCACACAGACAAACCATGATCAGCCTTAACAATAAACATATCCTGCTCGGTGTCAGCGGCTCCATTGCTGCCTACAAATCCGCCGAACTGGTACGACGCCTCAAAGACGCCGGAGCTGATGTGCGCGTGGTACTCACCAAAGGCGGAGCCGAATTCGTCACTCCGCTGACCTTTCAGGCATTGTCGGGAAACCCCGTACATACAAATCTGCTGGACACAGAGGCCGAAGCGGCCATGGGCCACATTGCGCTGGCGCGCTGGGCTGATGCTATTCTCGTCGCACCTGCCAGCGCCAATTTTATCGCCCGGCTCACACAAGGTCGTGCAGACGATCTGTTGGGCGCTATTTGTCTGGCCACAGATTCCACCATTGCCATCGCCCCGGCCATGAATCAGCAAATGTGGGCCAATGCGGCTACCCAGGAAAACCTGCAACAACTCCGGCAGCGTGGCATATTGCAATTCGGCCCCGGCGAAGGCAACCAGGCCTGTGGCGAAACCGGCCCTGGGCGTATGCTGGAAGCAAACCAGCTTGCGACACACACCGCCAACATTTTTGAAACCGGGCTGCTGTCTGGAAGCACAGTACTACTTATTGCCGGTCCCACGCAAGAGGCTATCGACCCCGTGCGTTACCTCAGCAACCGCAGCTCCGGAAAAATGGGCTACGCCATCGCCCAGGCTGCCGCCGAAGCAGGCGCAAAAGTCATTTTGATCAGCGGCCCCACTGCACTTGCCGCACCACCGCGCGTTGAACGTATCGACGTGCGCAGCGCACAACAAATGTTTGATGCCGTTATGCAACACGTCACCAACAGTGACATTTTTATCAGTACCGCTGCTGTCGCCGATTATCGCCCGGTCAATATTGCCGAACAAAAAATCAAAAAAACCAAAGATACGTTAACTCTCGAACTGCAACGCAACCCCGATATTCTTGCCGCTGTCGCCGCATTGGAAAACGCCCCTTTTACTGTTGGTTTCGCTGCCGAAACAGAAAGGCTCGAACAACACGCTCGGGAAAAACTGGAACGAAAAGGGGTTGATATGATTGCCGCAAATCTGGTGGGAGAAGGCATTGCCTTTGAGACGGATGAGAATGCGCTACTGATTCTTACTACGGAAAACAAACAGCAATTAGCGACGGCATCAAAATTTGTGCTTGGACGACAATTAATCAACCTTATTGCCAAACAATATATCCATAGCGATTGAGGCTGGTCAAATCATATAGATTACTGCTTACAAAGTCCTTTGCCACACCCAACCAATTCAGATTTCTTTACTTTTTAGTAATGCTCAACTGTTGAATTCATGCAGCCTCTTCTTCAGCACCCATTTGAGTTTTTATTATGCTATTTTTTCTAAAAAATAAGGTAAGGAATGAAAATTAAATAACTCTTACACCTAATCTTGAATACCATAGATAAAAAATGACACAAGAGGTCTACGAAAAAACCCCAAGGTAAAATATTTCATGCAAGCCCGTGTTAGCTGCGGTGACTTGGCCAGGAAAACAACAAAACAAAACCACCCAATCCACCCAGCATCCAGGTCAGGAAAGGTGCATTGCCCAGCATGGACGTTGTTGTAGGGTCGGCATAGACATAAATAATAGAGGCACTGATGACAAAAGCAGAGCCTACAATGGCGCGGAACAGGCGGCGATTGGCGCGACGAATTTCCCAACGTACTGCGGTTAATTCCTTTAGTGCATTGCCGGAATCACCACCTGCTTTTTGACTGCCGCGATGCTCTGTTTCCTGAGTCAACCATTGGTGCAGCAACACAGGAATTTCCGGCAGTTTTTCGCTCCACTCCGGTGCGTTGCGGCGCAGTGAACGCATAATCGAGCGCACACCTATCTGCTCACTCATCCAGCGTTCAAGGTAGGGTTTGGCGGTTTGCCACAAATCCAGCTCGGGGTATAACTGCCGACCCAGACCTTCGATATTTAACAAGGTTTTTTGCAGCAACACCAGCTGTGGCTGTATTTCCATGTTGAACCGCCGTGCCGTCTGGAACAGGCGTAACAATAAAAGACCAAACGAGATATCTTTCAGGGGGCGTTCAAAAATCGGTTCGCACACAGTGCGTATCGCAGCTTCAAATTCTTCCACCCGTGTATCTTCCGGCACCCAGCCGGATTCCACATGTAACTCCGCCACTTTGCGATAATCACGCTGAAAAAAGGCCAGAAAGTTACCCGCCAGATAATGCTGATCATCGTGACTCAGTGTGCCCATGATGCCAAAATCCACGGCAATATAGCGACCACCGGGCTCAACAAAAATATTGCCGGGATGCATGTCGGCATGAAAAAAATTATCGCGAAACACCTGGGTGAAAAAGATTTCCACACCGTGTTCAGAGAGCTTTTTAAGATCAACACCCTGCTCTTTCAACATGTCTACATTACTGACTGGAATGCCATGGATACGCTCCATCACCATCACATTGCCCCGCGTCAGTGGCCAGTAGACTTCAGGAACATATAATAAATCGGAACCCGAGAAGTTACGTCGCAAGATGGAGGCTGAACTGGCTTCACGCATCAGGTCCAGTTCATCCAGTATGGTTTTTTCAAACTCTTCCACAACTTCGCATGGGCGCAGGCGTCGGCCATCGGCCCAGTAACGCATCGCCAACCTGGCAAGAGTGTGCATCAAGGCAAGGTCACGGCGAATGGTTTTTTCAATATCGGGGCGCACCACCTTGACCACCACTTCCCGACCATCCAGCAAACTTGCTGTGTGTACTTGTGCAATGGACGCCGAAGCCAGTGGCTGTTCATCAAAACGTGTAAATACTTCCGTCACTGGCTGGCCGAGGCTTTTTTCAACGATGATGCGTGCCTGACTGCCGGGAAAAGCGGGTACGTTATCCTGTAGCTGTGCCAGTTCATCGGCAATATCATCGGGTAACAAATCACGGCGCGTAGAAAGTATCTGGCCAAACTTGATAAAAATGGGGCCAAGATCTTCCAGGCTGCGACGAATACGCACGCCCCGGGGAAGTTTTTCACGCCGAAACCAGCGCCAGGGGGACAGGTATTGTAAAAACCGCACTGGACGGAACAAGTGGGTGGCAAAAATAATTTCATCAAGCCCGTGGCGACCCAAAACATTATTGATGTGTAATAAACGCAATGCCTGCCGGAACCCGATCACTCTACCTCTCCGTTATTTTTGGGTGTCGGCTTGTTGTTCAGACGGTCTTCCAGTCGCCGTACGCGCGCTGCCATACGATCCACATCAGCACGTAACACATCCACTTGTGATACGTAATTTTCCACTTCATCGTGGTTGGGCAGCGTTTCACTTTCTTCCTGAAAATATTCTGCAACATCCTGCCCCAATGTATCCACAGTCTGTTGTCCCCAGGACAAGGCGCTGCGTACAACATTACCCAGCTTGTGCGCCACCAGATCGCCGGTGATATGTGAGAGGTGTTCTTCCCAGTCAATATCCAGTGCATCAAGGATTTCGCTGAACTGTTGACCCAGTTCCACATCGCCACTAATTTCCACATCGCCCGCAAATAATACGTCACCCGCATGTTTAACCAGCCCCATGCGCATCAATGCCAGGGGCGTGCCACGCAACACCGTGTCCGGCTCGCCTTCAAAGCGACCATAAACGGATAATTTGCCGGGGCCGGGAATCAGGTACAGCGACACATCCAGTCCACGCACTTCGATAGCAATTACTTTTCCCTGGAGGTCTTGCAGGCGGGCAAGGGTGTCTTCGTCTAACTGCAAAACACGGTTCACAGCCATTTCGATACTGGCGGTGATTGCCGTGGGCAGGTGATTCACCGTAATTCACCCATCAATTGCTCAAGGCTTTTTTGTGATTCATCATCAGCCTCTATACCTGCCTTGTACAACACTACAGTGTTGGCAATCTTGTCATGAAATGCCTGTTTGCGTTTGTCCCGCGCCACCCATAAAAAACCCAGCAATAAAGGTAAAATGGAGGCGAGATAGGCAACGTAACGCAAAGCAGCTTGCTTCACTGACATGGGTTTAAAACTGTCCGCATCCACGACCTGACAATCCAGCAACAGCTTTCCCGGTGTACCAAGAAATTTGAGCCATAAAATAATGGTTAACAAAAACCCCACCGCTGTTCGCAGCAAACCTTCTCCGGTCAATAATTCTGCGCCCATAATAACCGGGCCCATCAGCAAACCGATGATAATCATAAACAGCACGCTATCAATCAGTGTCGCACCCACCCGCTGCCAAAAACCGGCATATTGAATTGGGGGCTCAGGCAAATCAACATTCACAATTTATAACCCCGATGCAGGGCAACAATACCGCCGCTGAGATTAAAATAATCACAATGCTCAAGGCCCGCTGCTTCCATCATTGCTTTCAGTTCATCCTGACCGGGATGCATACGAATGGACTCGGCCAGATAGCGATAACTTTCTTCGTCTTTAGCCACCAGTTTTCCCATCAGCGGCAATAATTTGAATGAATAGGTATCGTAAACCGTGGCAAGCCCCGGCGTGACCGGTTTGGAAAATTCCAGCACCAGCAACCGGCCACCCGGTTTGAGAATGCGCTGCATAGAACGCAATGCAGCGTCTTTGTCGGTAACATTACGCAAACCAAAAGCAATGGTGATGCAATCAAAATAATTATCAGGAAAGGGCAGGCGCTCAGCATTGGCCTGTACATATTCCATGTTGGACAACACGCCACGATTAATCAGCCGCTCGCGCCCCACCCGAAGCATGGACTCGTTGATGTCCGCCAGCACCACCTCACCACGATCACCCACCAATGCGGAAAATTTTGCAGCCAGATCGCCCGTACCACCAGCAATATCCAGCACTCGCTGACCGGCACGCACACCGCTCATTTCGACAGTGTAGCGCTTCCACAGGCGATGCACGCCCATGGACATCAGGTCATTCATGACATCGTAACTGTCGGCAACAGAATGAAAGACCCCGGCGACTCTGCCTGCCTTTTCTTCGGCGCGCACCTGTTCATAACCAAAGTGCGTGGTGTTTTCTGTGTTTTCGCTATCGGCAGTATTTGTCATATCAATGATATCGCCTTTATTTATCTGGGCTATCTATTCAGCCTGATTTTATAAATATGAATCAAGAACTGATTTTGCAGGCATATTATGATGTGTAGACATAATGGCTCTTCCAGCGCTTAATTCAAATTTGTTACTGAGTATTTAACGCAAAGAACGCAAAGTTTGTACCGTTTTTCTTTGCGCTCTTTGCGTCTCTGCATCCTTTGCGTTTACAACACTTGGCCTGATAGTGTTACACACCTCTAAAAACCAGGTTGAGTTGTTATTCTGGGTCTATGGTTTCCTGATACAGTCACGCCTTGCGTTTATACCCGGCCTTTTCCAGACGATTCAGATATTCGGC
>WFQM01000144.1 GCA_015487095.1 Gammaproteobacteria bacterium
TTAAACACCGGATCATTATAAATCAGTGGTTGCAGTATCTCCCTCTGCTCATGGTCTGCGATGGCAAGCAGATGTTCTAGCTGATATTTCGAGCGTCGTGTTGGGTTTTCAGTTTTTTCTATATCCAGCACCTTCTCAAACCCTTTGGACATATCAGGCGATGGTTTGAAATATTTGACGCGTTCTTCCAACTGATTGGCATCACGTTTGCTCAAACAGGCCATGCCATCGAAAAAGTGTTCCGGGTAGTTGCTGTAAAACCAGCGGGCGGAGGCAATGTCGTTGAACCGTAGAAATGGGTTTGCTGACAAGCGCACCCAGTGTCATTTATTGTTGGGTTCAAGGTTCTACCGGATCAGCCGGGTGTACTATCGGCTCAACATAATCGGTATCAATGGTGTAGCCTTGTTTTGTTAGTTTTTCCTCGATGGCATAGCGGGTTCGTTTTAATTTTTTGACTTCATCAACCCACAATGTTTGCCACTGATCGCGTTCTGAGGGCCGAACCTGTTTTCTGCCACGTTCCTCTTTGCCGTAAATAGAGAAACTCAACAGGTAAGCGCCGGGCTCATTCACAACTTGGCTGCCACTGCGACGAACCGCAATGTTTATAAACAAGTCTCCGGCGTAAAAACGCCAACTACCGGATTTTATACGCATCCATTCCTCCAGTGTTGGGGCGTAATCGACTGGCAGAGTGGCGTACGTTCCTCCTTCCAGGTAATACTGAAAGGCTTGTTCACCGCTTAATCTGGGAGCACCATACGGAAGAGCAGGTTTCCAACCCGCCTGCGCCAGTGTTTGCAGCAGGGTGATGAAGGCTAGGCGAGCTTCGTCGTGTAATACGTAGTCTGCGGCGGTTATGCCTGCGCGAATACTAAAATCTGAAATTCCCTCTTCTTGTTTTTCAGTATCTTCTGTGCCCGTAATACTCACCACATGTTGAATTTCAAAGCTATGGGTATCATTTTCTACATACACTGTGCCCGGGTGTGTAGTGCCCCAGCGATATTTGTAAAAATTGAGCCCCGCAGGTTGTCGGTCTACATTGCTACGACTGTCCAGGTGATTACGCTGCAAAAATTGTGTGCCGGATTCACCGAGCTTTATTCTCATGGTTGAAGGGGGCATAGGCGGTTCTCCGTGAGGTACGTGGTCGCAGCTCGTTAATAAAGTGAGTGTTAGCAGTGATAGAAAGAAAAAGTGCATGGCTAATAGACAAATCGGGCATCCGGTGAGTTTACCCAAGTGGCCATGATTCTCAGCTCATTCAGCATGTGCGCCTCTTTGGTGCCCATTAATTTATGAAACATTATTGCCGCATCTTCAATCCAATCCATACGGCTTTTTTCATTTTCGACCTCCATATCACCCGGTGCTACGGATTTGAGTTGAGGATCACGCTCCGAGCATTGGTGGGTAAACACCAATTGATAGGTGGGAGAGGCCCAGCGCATCCACCACTGGCGTTCCCGAGTCAGCCATTTCTTAAATACCGGGTCATTATAAATCAGTGGTTGCAGTATCTCCCTCTGCTCATGGTCTGCGATGGCCAGCAGGTGTTCTAGTTGGAGTTCCGAGCGCAATTCTGAATCATCAGTCCTCTCGATATCCAGTACCTTCTCAAACCCTTTGGATATATCAGGCGATGGCTTGAAGTATTTGATGCGGCTCAGAGATTCCGCAGCCCAGGGCAGGTCTTCCATGATGGCTTTGACGCGCTCTTCCAACTGATTGGCATCACGTTTATCCAAACAGGTCATGCCATCGAAAAAGTGTTCCGGGTAGTTGCTGTAAAACCAGTGGGCGGGGGCGATGTCGTTAAACAACCAGAGATTACCCTGGCCTAAATTATTGGCAATGGCTTTCATGTCTGTGATGCCGAGGCTGATGGTGCCAGTAAAATAAGAGGTTTGGACTTGCCAGGAATCCAGTATGCAGGAAACGGTTTTACTGGCAAACGCACCCAGGGCCATCCAGTAGTACCGCCCGGTTTTATCGGTATCACCGCCATCTTCGGTTTCCAGATAAAAACGAGCATAGGTAGCCGCAATGCGTCTGGCACGGGCGGCATAAAGGCCGATGAATTTATGCTCGTTATCCCCCGTTTTGTCGGAAAGGCGCAGGTAGGCAAACTGCTGTGCCTGTGACCACAACAGATCACAGCCCACGGTGATTTCATGTGTTTTGTCGGGGATGTCGGTACGGGTGTTGACGGGTTCTTCAGTTGCCATGAAAGCTTATCCTTCGTCTGCATTTTTATGGGTTTTCACGTCTGCCCAGACAAGATAAAAATCAATACTTTCATTTTTTTCTGTGGAGACGATGGGGGTTTTCCCCAGGCTATCGGTTTTTCCATCCGCTTGATGCAGAGTATCCTGATTACCGGCAGGCAGGGTTTTGTAAGCAATCCCTTTCAGGGGCTGGCCGAGTTCATCGATTACCTGAAAACACAGGGTGTAAATGAGGTTTCCTTCGTCGTTGATAGCGACGGGAGAGGTTGCTGCACCGTAGTTAGTGCCAATGGTATTGCCGTTATTCATGGTGGTCATGTCCATATGCCGCACCACACCTTCCCCTTCTGCTTTGACATCGAAGGAGTAACTCACAAACTGGGTTTTGTCGCCAACGGTTCCCGAGGCGATACCGTTAGCACTGCCTGCCTGATCGCCGCTGCATTGGGTGTGAATCGAACTGGCAATGGCAGTGGGGTTGCCATCAATCAATACCGTGGTGGTGGTTTGCGCAAGATCACCGGCCTGGCTGCTGATGCCATAGGGGATAGGCGGGGTGCTGTTACCCATGGGGGTTTTGCAGACATCCGGTGCGCCGGAGACGGCTTTGTCGCCACTGCCTTTGTGGCTGAAGTTGCGGCTGTTGGCGTAAACAGTACGTGACATGGATCTTCCTTTATGCGGAGCTGTCGGGTAATGGGTAAACGTGATTTGCAGACAAACAAAGGGCTGCGCGTGAGCCACCGTCAGACGATGCGTAAACCAATACGGCCATTTCAGGGTTTTCCTGGATAATCGTGCTGGCCAGCCCAATGGCGACGGGGGCAAAGGCGGCTCCGAGATCACCAAAAAACTCGGCAGGCCGGTGAATTTTACGAGTGGCGCTCATGCGATGTTGTTGCCGTAATATCGCTACGCTGAGTTCTTTGGTGTAGTGCATTTCTCCATTTTCTGAGCTGTATATCGTATTTATTGGCGCATCCGTTGCTGACATGGCTTGTTGAAAGGCGCTTGACAATGCTTCCGCCGTATATGGGGTGTCACCCAGCAAGTGCCCGGGTTCATAGACGGTTGCAGGTTGATGCAGTGTCAGCAAACTCTTGTTGCGTATTGCTTCCGGCGCATGGGGGGATGTGAGCAGTAAAAATCCGGCACCTTCGCCGGGGACAAATCCATCGAAACTGTCATCGCCGGACAACCTTCGGCTTTTTTGCAGTATACCCAGTGTGCGGTGATCGTAAAAGCTGTCGATACCGCCAACCAACGCATAGTGTGCATGCGTTGCATCAAAATATTTGAAGGCTATGGCAATGGCATCAATCATGCCCGCCCGTCCGGTATTGATACACCGGCTATTACTGATATCTAACGTAACACCGCTGGATGTTGTCAGATGGTTGAGGAACTGATGATTGAGGGCGCTATGATTATAGTAAGGTTGCGGGCCTGCTAAAAAGAGGGGCAAGGGTGTTTGAGGAAGTTGCGGCGCAAGGTCAGTCAGCGCAAAAATGGCCAGATTTAATAACCTTATTTGTGGCGGGCTCATTCCAGGTAACTTGGGAAGCCTATGCATGTTCAGCGCATCCTCCGGTACGGGCGAAAACCGTATGGATGGTGCATCGTCACCGAACAGAGCGCATTGCTGGTAGCTGCTAATACTCGCGTCAACCGAAGTTTTTACCATATCCAGATCTGCACCAAGCGGTGTCAACAGGCTGAGACCGTCAAGATATAAAACCGTCATGCAGGGCTTCCTTGATAGAGCGTAGCTTTAGCATTGGGGTAAATTTGCGAAGGGATTAACAGAGCCAGCTCCAGAGCGGCAGCCAGCCGATGTCGTTGTTGCCCCTGTAGAAATGTTTGTTTAAGTAAATTTGTAGTCACAGGCCGACCTAAAAAATAACGCGGTTCCGCAGTAAATTGTTGGCGTATCTGCTGCCAGTGCTGCTTAACCTTTTCGACATGAGGCATGGGCAGATATTGGTCTTCGTCCTGAGCAAGTAACAAGGCATCATCTATATCCCCATTCCCATCGATATCATCTTCTTTGGTATTGGTAGTATCAATCAACTGTGTCTGCTTTAAGTCAACCCCTGTTATGGTACTGAATGCCTCGCCAGCAATTTTGGCATGTGTAGGCATGGTCATTTGTTCTAACAACCAGTCAATGCCATGGGGGTCACCCAAGGCAGCAAGTGCCTTGATCGCTGAACGGATTTGCCCGGGAGTGCAAGCCAGTTTATCCAGCCATTGCTGAGCGTGGGTATTATGCGGATACCGGAAGACTATTTCGATAGCAGCCGTCTGTAGCGAGCCCGTTTGCATGATGTAGGGGAGTAAGCGTTGCAACACCTGAGCATCACCCAGTAACAGGCTTGAGCGGCAAGCCCAGAAAACAACCGAAGGGTCTTCGTGGTTTTGCGCCTGTGTCAGTATCGGGGCGAGATCCTGACGCTTGAGTTCTCCCACTAAACGCAGCATACGACAATAGAGAGGCAGATATTCCCGGGATCGCCCATCATCAAGTAAGGTATTTAAGTGCTCGTGTGGATTAATGCGTCGGATACTACAAGTCGCAATGGCAAGGTGTTGATGCGTCAGATTCTGACCGCTCAGCCCATGTTTGAGCCAAGCGAAAATTTTATCGAAAGGTAACCATCCCAGCGCAGAGAGTAAGCCACTGAATGTTGCCGGGTTCTCCATTCCAAAATTGATTGCAGCCTCTGTTTTTTGATGGTTTCCATCACTGAATGCCAGCATAGCCAGTATAAATGCTTCACCACCCTCTTGAAATTCAGCCGCCTGCCAGGTCAGATCCCAAGCCACCTCGGGTGTAACCGCCAAACCTTTCAGGTGACTGTTGATTCGGTGTTCCAGTTTTTTAATGTTTGCGCAGCCATGTTGCGGCTGAGTTACCGCCAGAGAACGCAACAGCCACAAAAAAATGGCATCATTAATATGTTGTTCAGTGATGTGGCTGAAGAGTTTTGCTTTGTTGATTGTATGCATGGGTTAAACAAAAGGAGTGTTATTGATTAATTGTGCCATTCTATCTGATTCATTATTTGACGTGCTCTTCCAGCTGACTGGCATCACATTTGCTCAAATAGTCCATGCC
This sequence comes from Gammaproteobacteria bacterium, assembly GCA_015487095.1. Taxonomy (GTDB): domain Bacteria; phylum Pseudomonadota; class Gammaproteobacteria; order SZUA-152; family SZUA-152; genus SZUA-152. The sequence continues at coordinate 5,353 of WFQM01000144.1, forward strand.
ATTGAAAAAGTGTTCCGGGTAGTTGCTGTACAACCAGTGGGCGGGGGCAATGTCGTTGAACAGCCAGAGATTACCCTGGCCTAAACCGTTGGCAATGCGTCTGGCTCGGGCGGCATAAAGGCCGATGAATTTATATTCGTTATCCCCTGTTTTGTCGGGGATGTCGTTACTGGTGTTGACGGGTTCTTCGGTTGCCATGAAAGCTTGTTTTTTTATTTATTTTTTGAAAAAGTCAAAGTCAATGCTTTTATTCTCTTTCAGCATGGTCAATTTCATCTGCGGCATCAGGCACCACACTCTTATTTTCCAACTCTTTAGCATTATCATCATTGTTGTCATCCGGCTCTTCGTCATTCTCTTCGGAAGAGCTGGCATTGTTAGCAACCCTTGGTAAATACATTGTAAAAACAGACCCCTCATCTTTCACGCTTTTTACGCGGATATACCCCCCCATCATTTCGCAAAAATGTTTACTAATGGCAAGGCCAAGGCCAGTTCCTCCGTATTCCCGGGTTGTTGATGAGTCAGCCTGAGTAA
>WFQM01000145.1 GCA_015487095.1 Gammaproteobacteria bacterium
AATCCTCGAAGTTTTATGAAGAAAACCGAAAAAAAGCGGTTTTTGCAGGTTTTTAGTGGAAGGTTTGCTTTATTATAGCTTTCTTCGCGCCAAGAATGGAGTGGTTTTTTATATTAAATCATGAGGTTAGATGGTTTTCGGGCGGGCACTAGCTAAATACATCAGCTTGCCGTTTGAGTAGAAATGGTATATTTTTAACTCATGACTAAGTTCGAGTTTGATCAATCAAAAAGTGAATTGAACCTTGATAAACACGGTATTGATTTCAATGAGGCAAAAGCACTTTGGAATGACCCTTATCTTATTGAAATTCCGGCAAATATCCAGGACGAACCCCGTTATATCGTGATTGCTAAGCTCGATGGAAAACATTGGTCAGGAGTGATTACATATCGAGGCGAGAACATCAGAATTATTTCTGTTAGACGGTCAAGAAAAGCAGAGGTTAATCTTTATGAAAGCTACTGAGTTCGATAAAAAATTTGATGATGGCGATGATCTTTTAGATAGTCTTGATTTATCTAAGGCAAAACGACCAATGCAAAAACAAAAACGAGTGAATGTTGATTTCCCCGCATGGATGATAGATTCACTTGATCGTGAAGCAAGTCGAATTGGTGTAACGCGGCAGTCTATTATAAAAATCTGGTTGGCTGAGCGTTTGGAAAATCAAATGGAGCACTCGGTAAAACACGGCTAACAAAAGCAATCTCGTGTCAAGTTAAATCCAGATCCTTGGGATCAGGGCGACCGCATATAAATTAACGAGGAAACATCACCTTAGCGCGGTATTCATCATTCCATGCAGCCTTGCGGCGCTTTTTGGCGAGGCTGACGGAAGAAGATTCACGTTCGAACAGGTTCATACAGAGGTGACGAATACTGGTCATCATGGCCGGACCATTGCCTTTACGAATGCGACTTGCATCGTCACCTAACACAACATCCAGCCGCCAATGCAGAGGATTTTCAATGCCCCAGTGTCCACGCACTGCGTGAGCAAAGCGCTTCGCCTGCGCAGGAATCGAATTGATGAAATAACGCCTCTCAATCGTTTTTATATCACCTTGCTGGCACTCACGTTCCACCATGCCAATGCTGCGTAACCCTTTCCAATCCTGAATATTGGTCAATGTGCATAACGGCTCGGTAACCCAATAGCGCCGTATCTCCAAACGACCATGGTCTTTATCCCGCTCTTCCTTGTAGTCGTGTATTACGCCTGAAAACTGATTAGCTTCAGCGGTGATGAAAAAGTCTTCAACCGCCTTGTGCAAGTCGCCCTGATTACCTTTAAGCCCCAGGACATAATCTCCCTCCTGCTCAATAATCTGTGCTGCAATGGCGCGCTGACAACCCATGGCATCAATGGTCACGATACATCCTTTGAGTTCCAGTAATGCCAGCAGTTTTGGGATCGCCGTAATCTCGTTAGACTTTTCGTCGGTGGCTTCCTGGCCCAGTACCAGACGGTTATTACAGGCCCATGTACTGACCCTGTGCAGTGGGTTGCGATTGTTTTTACGATCACGCGAACCTCTGGCCGTTTTACCATCAATGGCAATGACTTCACTGCCTGTTTGTGTTGCTACCGCACGAGTCCAACTCATAAAGCACTCCCGAAAGGGGGCGGGCGAGAGTCTGGACAAAACATAAGCAATACAGTTGTGTGATGGCACGCCATTTTTGAGTGGAACAAACTGTCGTAACCAGTCAAGCTTTTCTTTGCCAAAGTCTTCGATAGCCTCCCAGCCATTGGCACCACTGGCCACAGCGCTGACTGTCAGCATGATAATATCAATTAATGCATGGGCTTTGTTGCGTTCGACCCGAGGGTCGTTTAATGCTGAAAAATGTTCAATGAGACTGGTTGTCACGAGAATCTTCCTGTGTTATTTCTCGTGATAGTCTCCTATCTTGCTGGTTTTAGACAAATTTATATGCGGTCGCCCTGGTTCGTAGTGCGCAGTCATGGGTTGTTCTGGATAAGTCGATCCCGCAATATGAAAAGCAGCCGGAAATATCCGAGCTTATCGATTTATGGGCGAAAAGGAAAAGTACCTGAAGTGCTGCCGAACCATCCACCTTATAAAGGAATCAGCTAATGACAATAAAGGGCGCGTGTTTTTGCGGGGCAATTACATACAAAGTAGAGGGTAAATTACGTGATGCCCGCTCATGCCATTGCTCTATGTGTCGAAAGGCATTCAGTGCACAGGCATCTGCCTATGCACTGGTTGAACCGGATGCGTTTTCATGGGTGTCCGGTGAAAACTTCCTGACCCTCTATGAATCAAAAAATGGTGCAGGATTACAATTTTGTCGCATCTGTGGATCAACACTGTGTGGCACTTTCAACGGTGAAATAAAAGGTGTCACTTTAGGCTGTGTAGAAGGTGACCCGAAAATCGAAATAGGAATGCATATATTTACGGGCTCAAAAGCATCATGGGAAACTATCCCGGAAGGTGTTCCGCAGTATGATGCCGGACCACCTGAAAATACCTGATCATAGTTTTTGCAGCATGCTTTCGGAACTATGCTCCCCAGAGCTATGACCTCCACACTATGACCATAAGTAACGACTGGCAATGGTGCGATAGGGTCGCCAGGCTTCGGCAATTTTCTGGTAAATATGCTCGTCACAATCAGAGTCTAGTTGGTAATGCTGTTGCATCGATTTGCGCAAAATGAGATCGCCCAGCGGTAGCACATCCAGACGATTCAATGCGCTGATTAAAAACAGTTCTGCTGTCCATGGACCAATGCCGGGGTATTGGGTCAGTGTATTGACAACAGCATCATCGTCGAGTGTTTTTAATATTCTGAAATCTAATTCTCTATCAATAACGGCCTGGGAAATGGTGCGAATATAACGTAACTTGTTTGTTGAGACGCCACAGCCACGTATTGCCGGATCTTTTATTTTTTGCAGTTTTTCTGCATTGAATACCCGTCCGCCCTGTTTTTTCAATACACGCATCACAATCGTTTGGCCCGCTTTTATGGATAGCTGCTGGTTGATGATCGTGCGAACGAGAATGTGGAAGGGATTGTTTTTCTTTTTTATGATGTCACTGACTAATGATGGCCCGTGAATGTGGATTAAACCTGCCATGACAGGATCACTTTTTTTCAGGTGGGCGAGGGCGATGCTTGTGGCTTTATCGGTCATGTTAATCCTGTATAGTGGTTGATTCGGGTGATTTTTTGTGCCGATGATATCGGTGAGGTGGGCAATAATGGGCCCAAAATACTCCCTAAACCACGATCAGAGTATAAAAAATGAAAGTGTATTATGGAAGCTGCCATTGTAAGCGTGTAAAATTCACAGTAAACACCGTTGTCCAGGAGGGGCATTCTCTGGGTTCTGGCTTTCGCCAGAATGATGGTATTCGCAGCAAGCTGCGGGAAATTTAACTCATAGAGATTTAATACGAATTAAGCAGAGGCCACTGGATTCCGGCTAAAAACATACCGGAATGACGGTGTTTTTAGTTGCTGCTGTTTTTAGTCACTAAAAGTGCTAACAGAATGATTTATCCCATAATCATATTTAAACTCAAGCGTAATAAATTAACATAAACACACGATGAAAAAAGTATTGGTGATTGGTTACGTTTGGCCCGAGCCAGACTCATCGGCTGCGGGTCGGCATATGATGTCAATCATGCGCCTTTATA
>WFQM01000146.1 GCA_015487095.1 Gammaproteobacteria bacterium
GCGGCAGAATCCACCACCAGTTCCACTTTTTTATCTTCCAGCTGGGTTTCCAGTTCAAACAAGAACTTATCGACCACATGTGAAATAGTCACATGATCCAGCGGTTTGAAAGGAATGACTGCGTCCAGCCTGTTGCGAAACTCCGGCGTAAATGTACGTTTGATGGCTTCCAGACTATCCGTAGAATGGTCCTGCTGAGTAAAACCAATACTCGGCCGACTCATGGCATCGGCACCGGCGTTGGTGGTCATAATCAGGATCACGTTACGGAAATCTGCCTTGCGACCGTTGGTATCGGTCAGCGAGCCGTGATCCATCACCTGCAACAACAGATTAAACACATCGGGATGTGCTTTTTCGATTTCGTCCAACAATACTACCGAGTGAGGGTGTTTGTTAATTTCTTCTGTCAGCAAACCACCCTGATCAAACCCCACATAACCGGGAGGCGCACCAATGAGCCGTGACACGGTGTGTCGCTCCATGTATTCGGACATATCAAAACGAAGCAGTTCAATACCCATGATTTTCGCCAGCTGACGGGTGACTTCCGTTTTACCCACGCCGGTAGGCCCGGCAAACAGAAAGCTGCCGATGGGCTTGTCTTCAGTACCCAAGCCCGCACGCGACATTTTGATAGCCGCTGCAAGTGTGTCCACCGCATCATTTTGTCCGTAGACCACCAGCTTGAGATCGCGATCCAGATTACGCAGACCTTCTTTATCTGAACTGGAAACCTGCTTGGGTGGAATGCGTGCCATTTTCGCCACCACTGCTTCAATATCCTTCACACCCACGGTTTTTTTGCGCCTGGACGGTGGGTTTAAACGTTGAATAGCACCGGCTTCGTCAATAACATCAATGGCCTTATCAGGCAGATGACGCTCATTAATATAGCGTGTCGCCAACTCTGAGGCCGTGCGCAATGCCTGATGTGTAAAGCGTACTTCATGATGCTCTTCAAAACGGGATTTGAGCCCTTCGAGAATCTGTACAGTCTCTTCCATGGAGGGCTCAGGTAAATCAATTTTCTGAAAACGGCGCGCCAGAGCACGATCTTTTTCGAAGATGCCACGATATTCCTGATAGGTCGTGGAACCGATGCATTTCAATTCACCCGAGGCCAATACCGGCTTGATCAGGTTTGAGGCATCCATGGCACCACCGGAAGCGGCACCAGCACCGATAATGGTATGAATTTCATCGATGAAAAGGATTGCGCCCTCTTCTTTTTTCAATTGCGCCAACACCGATTTTAAGCGTTTTTCAAAATCACCCCGGTATTTGGTGCCTGCCAGTAACGCGCCCAAATCCAGCGCATAAATAACGCCATTGGCCAGTATTTCCGGCACCTCACCATCAACGATCTGTTTAGCCAGACCTTCCGCTAGAGCCGTTTTGCCGACCCCTGCTTCACCCACAAACAGTGGATTGTTTTTGCGACGACGACACAGGACTTGCAAGGTACGTTGAATTTCATCCTTGCGGCCGATCAGTGGATCAATTTTCCCCTGTATGGCCAACTGATTCAAATTAGTCGCATAACTTTCCAGCGGACTTTTAGCGGGTGCTTCACCATCATGCTCATCATCGGGGCCAGAAAGAGATTCGGCATCACCCTCGTCTATTTTAGAAATACCATGGGCAATGTAATTCACCACGTCGAGTCGCGCGACATTTTGCTTACTGAGAAAATAAACGGCCTGGGACTCCTGCTCGCTATAAATGGCCACCAGCACATTAGCCCCGGTCACTTCCTTGCTTCCCGAGGATTGCACCTGGAAAACCGCGCGTTGCAGCACTCGCTGAAAACCCAATGTTGGTTGAATTTCGCGTTCGTCACCTTCGGGCAATAATGGCGTAGTCTCGTGTAAAAACTCAGTGAGGTCGCGTTTCAGCTCGTCAATATCAGCGCCGCAGGCCTGCAAGGCGCTATTGCTGGTGGGATTATCAATCAAGGCAAGCAGCAGGTGTTCAACCGTCATAAATTCATGACGCAGATCACGCGCTTCTTTAAAAGCGAGATTGAGGGTTACTTCCAGTTCGTGGCTTAACATAAGCTACCTCAAATTTTCGGGTGGGGGAATACAGCCCTACCTCTCTCTTCGGTCTAAATCAGGCTCACTTTAGGGCCATTTTAACCGGCTTGTTCCATCTCGCACAGAAGGGGGTGGTTATTGCTGCGCGCATACTCATTAACCTGCGCTACTTTGGTTTCGGCGATCTCCCGTACGAAGACACCGCACAACCCTTTGCCGTTGGTATGTACCTGTAACATGATGCGAGTGGCCTGAGCGCGATCTTTGGAAAAAAAACGCTCCAGCACCAGCACCACAAATTCCATCGGCGTAAAATCGTCATTCATCAACACCACCTGATACATAGGAGGCTTTTTCAGTTTTGGACGTGATTCCTGTACTGCCAGGCCATCGTCACGATGTATTTCCTTGTTTCCCATAGACTCAATTCCAACTTGGGCAAAAAATAACCCTTCCCCCCAACATGAGGGCAAAAACACTTTAAAACAAGCCCTCAACACCCATTTAACAACGAGGCCCGTTACATGTTTTCCACGACGGCATCAGCAAAACCGGAACAGCTCACCAGTGTCGCACCACTCATCAGGCGCTCCAGATCATAAGTCACCGTCCCAGCCTGAATCGCACCAGACACTCCCTTGATGATCAAGTCAGCTGCTTCAAGCCAGCCCATATGACGCAACATCATTTCCGCAGAAAGAATCAGCGAACCGGGGTTTACCTGATCCTTACCGGCATACTTGGGTGCCGTGCCATGAGTGGCTTCAAACATTGCCACTGTATTCGAAAGATTGGCCCCGGGAGCAATACCAATCCCCCCGACCTGGGCCGCCAGAGCATCGGACACATAATCACCATTGAGGTTCAGTGTGGCAATCACATCGTATTCCGCGGGACGCAACAAAATCTGTTGTAAAAACGCGTCGGCAATAACATCCTTAACCACAATTTCTTTACCCGTATTGGGATTTTTGAAGCAGCACCACGGCCCGCCATCTATCTCCTCCGCACCGAATTCAGACTTGGCCAATTCGTAACCCCATTCCTTGAAGGCTCCCTCGGTAAACTTCATGATGTTGCCCTTATGCACCAGAGTCAACGAGGCCCGATCATTGTCAATAGTGTACTGAATGGCCTTGCGCACCAGGCGCTGGGTGCCATCACGGGATACGGGTTTGATACCGATACCCGAGCACTCCGGAAAACGAATTTTAGTGGCACCCATTTCATTTTGCAGGAAATCGATGAGTTTTTTCACCTCAGGCGTACCCTCGGCATATTCGATACCGGCGTAAATATCCTCGGAATTTTCACGGAAAATGACCATATCGGTCAGTTCCGGCTGCTTCAGTGGACTGGGCGTCCCCTCGTAATAACGCACCGGACGCAGGCACACATACAAATCCAGTTGTTGGCGTAGAGCCACGTTCAAGGAGCGGATACCACCCCCTACCGGTGTGGTCAACGGCCCCTTAATGGAAACCACATAGTCTTTCACCGCCTGCAAGGTTTCCTCTGGCAGCCACACATCACCGCCATAAAGATTATTGGCTTTCTCGCCCGCAAACACCTCCATCCACGCAATAGACTTATCTCCGCCATAAGCCTTATTCACCGCCGCATCCACCACCGTTTTCATCGCTGGTGTCACATCCACACCAATACCATCCCCTTCGATGAAGGGCACTACCGGTCGGCTGGGCACATTCAGACTATTGTCGGCATTAACGGTAATTTTTTCGCCAGCAGGGACAGTGATTTTATCGAAACTCATGAAAACTCCAGTGTGTGTAGTGATTGACATCAATTTGCGGACAGAACCAGCAAAACAGGCCCGGCACGCTGTCAGAAAGCGCTAAAAAAACAAAGGTAATATTAGCATATTGTGAATTTGACGGTGTACCAGAGGCTACCCTCCTGTTGCCAAACCCAGACTCGCCAGACTGCCCGAGCGCTTGAGCTTGATCCGACCATCTGCTCCGGGCCTGCCCAGGGAACTCAACGCGCTTTCAAGATCTGGCGCATTGCGTGCAGCAAGGCTGCCGCTAAATTCATATTGGCCTTCAGAGCTCAAGGTCAGCAGTCCGTCCAGAGACAACGGACCACCGCCATCACTCAGCACACCCTTTACGCCATCGTCACTGGTTTCAAGTACAATCGCCTGATCACCCAGCGAAATGGGCTTGAGCAGACTGATGCCCGCACCATTCCAGACTATTTTTCCCTCTGCCGAGCGCAGGCTTTGTCCATCCCATAGCACATCATGCAGATTCAGCCCCACCGACCCCGTGGGCCGCAAGGCATCCGCCTTGGCAACACGGGCAACCACTCTGGCAGGCAAGCGTGCTTCCAGTGTTGAAAAAGCCACACTGCCATCCAACCCCAGTGCAGTACTGCCCTGCCCGTAACCACCCTGGCCTTTTTTTTCATTTTCAGGAGGTAGCTGAAAACGCCAATTCAAGCCTACCTGACCCAATAACAATGACCAGGGCCGCAGTGACCATTCCACTTTTTCCAACGGCTGGCCTTGAATCATTGCCATAGCGGCTTTGCCAGACCAGACACTGCCGCTGATGCCGGACAAAGCAATATTATTGGGGGCATTTTCACTGGCCTGCCAGTGTGAATAGGCTCGCTCGGCGGGAAAGCTGAGCACCAGCGCCACAAGATAGGCCAACAGGCCGAATGCCAGCAGGGGTAAATATTGAAAACGGGCAATAAATTTCATAACCAGGACATCGTACTCAAAATCAAATATTGGACGGGAAGTGCCTGCTGTTGATGTGCTGAGTGGGTGCGGGCACTTGCAGAATTTAGGGACAACTCAAACACCCGTTGTAAAAACCAATCGCGCATCCACACGTCCAGAGGTTTCCAACGACTGAAACACGCTACTCACCACACGCACACTATGACGGGTTTCCAGCACAGCAAGCCAGCGCACCAAGTCATCAAAATTTGCTGCCTCCAGCCACACACCGACCTTTTCGTTGCCATCGGGCTGCACACGTTTGAGTGCTGTACCCAAGCGACCGGATTTGGCAGTACGGTCCACCAGGGTCAATAATGATTGACCGCTGGCAGGTTTAACCTGCTGACTACCGCGACCACGCAATTGTTTGACTTCTTGCGCTGTGCTACGCATCCAGGCCAGCAGAGCGGTCTGTTCGGCGGTGCTGACCCGTAGCGTTTCGACCTTGTTGGTCAACGGCTCCCAGATACCGATGTACAAAAACATAACCAGTAATAGTCCGCCACCAACAATCAGCATACGACGTTCATTAACTTCGAGACTACTGAACCAAGCCTTCATTGACCACCTCCGGCCGCTTGCAGTGACAGGCGGCTTTCCACTTTGCCATCACGCGATGAGGCGGAAACAATTTCAACATTGAGCTTGGCTTCCTCGCTCAGACGCTGCTTAAGTTTATCCAGGCTTTGCAGATCTGGCATATTCACGTCCACATCCAGTTTGCTGCCCTTAAAACGCAAAGTGCGCAACGAAGCCCCCGGGGTATCTTTCAGCACTGCCCCTGCTTGTGCCAGGAGTGCCAGCAAGCCGTCACTCTGCCCCCCACTATCCCGCAATTTTTCCAGACCTCGTTGCATTTGTACTTTGGGATTCACGATATTACGCGACTCTGGAAAAGCTTCACGGTATACCGTTTCGATCTGTTCTTTCAATTCACTGTCCTGCGTTGCCAGACGGTTGTACTCCATTACAAACACCCCCGCTTGCAACAACAACCACAACCCACCCAGCATCAGCGCCGGACGCCACGGACGTAGCAACTTCTCCAATTGTTGCTTACGACTGTAATCACCCTGCAACAGATTAATAGCACGCTGCTCATCAAAACCCTGCGCCAACATCACGCTGCGCACTTCATTTTTTGTCTCGAGCGATAATTCGATACCCTGCTCAGCGCACGATGCAGACAGCACACGATATTCATCAGAATCAGCAAAAGCATCATCCCCGCAAACCGTTAACTGCAAACTCGCTGGTGGCGTGTCACCCGCATCATCGACACAGGCCTGCAACACAGGCAGCAGACTATCCGTTTCAAACGCCAACCCGGTTTGCGCACCGGTGCGTAGCAAGCCGACTCGTCCGTCGATGAGCATAGACCAACGATTGTGTCCCGGTGCATCCTCGACCTCCCACTGGAGACCGAACATTTCAGGCGTCATCACATCAGCTTGCAAGCCAACAGCTTTGAGCTGTTCCAACCAGTCATCCAGTCGCTGACGCGAGACCACGGCATTCGCCACCCGGCCTTGTGCATCACGCTGACCAATGGCCACATGCAAGTCATCCACATCCCCGGCCAACTGCTCTTCCAGTGCAAAAGGCACGGCCCTGGCCAGGCGTTGTGCCTTCATCGCGGGCAGCTCGACTTGCGCCAGCACCACATCAACACCAGGCACCAGCACACTGACCCGTGCCCCGGCAGCCTGCGCAGCAGCCTCTTGCAGATTACCGTGAAACAACGCGCCAGAGGGTCGCTGTTCATCACGCAGCACCCAACTGGCAGGCAACACAGCCGCTTCACCACCCTCACTGACGTGCCCTGTCTGCTGTTCAAAGAGTTGAATGAAGAGCTGTTTACGCACGATTGTATTTCACGATTTCATATTCCATTTATTTTAAATTGACTGTCCAATGCCATTAAGTCAAGCCAAAACCTCTACTTGGTGTAGGTTGGTGACGAGCTTACGAACCTCAGCGTTGTGCGCCGATCTGTTGGGGTTTACAAGCTCACCACCAACCTACAGCACACCGTTTTGTTAACTTACATGACATTGATCTGCTGCCTGTTAACAAAACCCAAGGTAATATCAAAGAGTAAAGTGCCCTCCGTCCTGCGGACAACCTAAACCTGACCATCCGCCTCTGCGGCCAACCGCGCCTGCTCATCCAGATAATTAAGGATATCGTACATCAATGCCTCTGTACCTTCACGTTGCGCCGCAGAAATACGATACACCCGTGCTGCGCCTTCGCTCTTTCCGCTCAATGCTGCTTCGATTGCTTCGCAACGGGCATTACGCTCATCAGCCGGTAACAAATCAAGTTTATTCAATACCAGCCAGCGCTCGCGGGAAGCCAGCTCATTGCCTTCCCTCGCATCACTGAATTTGCCCAGTTCGTTGACAATGGTATTCACGTCATCCACTGGATCATGGCCATCCAGTGGAGCCATATCCACTAGGTGCAACAGCAACCGGGTACGTGACAGGTGTTTAAGAAACTGAATACCCAACCC
>WFQM01000147.1 GCA_015487095.1 Gammaproteobacteria bacterium
TGTTGTTGTCTGGCTGGTGACCCGGGTCGTGGGTTATGTGGCCAAACGTACTCGTGTGCAGTGGGACAACAAAATTGTTGCCGTGGTTCATCGTCCGCTGTACTGGACGGTGTTGTGTATGGGGGTATTGCTGGCGTTACTGCCACTCGAACTACCTGAGCTGATTGCCAATATACTCAGGTCACTGGTTGCCACGTCATTAGTGATTGTCTGGTCCGGTTTTGCCATAAAGCTTATTCGCATTGTGTTGCAGGCCATGAGCGAGGGGCAGAAAAAAGAATCGCTGGTACGGCCACAGACCCGCCCGTTGTTTGAGAATATGGCTTTTCTGGTTGTCGTTACTGTGGCCATTTATATGATATTCCGCTCCTGGGATATCGATATGACCGCTTGGCTGGCATCAGCGGGTATTGTAGGTATTGCTGTCGGTTTTGCGGCTAAAGATACGCTGGCCAACTTGTTTTCCGGCGTATTTATTCTTGCGGACACACCGTACAAAATTGGGGACTACGTGGTGTTAGACAGTGGCGAGCGCGGGAAGGTAACGCGCATCGGTATTCGCAGCACACGCCTGCAAACACGGGATGATGTGGAAATCACCATTCCCAATGCGATCATGGGCAATTCACGGATTACCAATGAATCCGGCGGACCGTATGAAAAATTCCGTATTCGCGTCAGTGTAGGGGTGGCCTATGGTTCGGACATTGATCAGGTGAAAGCGGTGTTAATGGATGTTGCACTCGATGAAACACAGGTATGTGATGAGCCTGAGCCGCGAGTACGCTTTCAAGCCTTTGGTGCCTCCAGCCTGGACCTGGATTTATTATGCTGGGTGGAAAATCCCGAGGTACGTGGCCGGGTACTGGATGCGTTGAACACCACAGTCTATAAGCGTTTTAATGCCGAAGGCATCGAAATTCCGTACAGCAAACAGGATGTTTACATCAAGGAAATGCCGCAGTTGCAAGGGGAATAGTGGCTTGAGGTTGTTGCGGGCCAGTTTTTATGAAGGCTGGTCAATTATTTGTTGCTCAACAATCTTGAGGGTTTCACCCGTCACCCTTACCCTGTAAACCCCTTCGCTGAGGTTGATAAAAAAGTGATATGCAAATGCCAGTATCACACCATTTTTATCGACTTTTAGTTCATAAAAACAGGCATCCTTACTGTTGCAGCCTTCCGAAGTCGCCCACAAGTTGAACTTTTCATCGTACCAGTCAAACCGGATTTGATCATTTTTTCCAAATATATATAAACCGTCATTGCCCTGTGAGCAGTAAACTTCCAGGATAGATAACTCCCCATTTGTGTACAAACTGGAGCAGTTTTCCATATTTGGAAATATATATTCTCTGTCGGACTTGTCGAGCTGCTTGTACACCAGCCTTTGATAAGAGGAGCCCATGTTTGATGTTACGCATGATGTCAGGAAAAACATAAAACAGAGAGTGATGAAGAAATGTTTAGACTTCATCATATTATCCCAGGCAGCATTGACTTCGGGTCAACTAGAGAATTATTCTTTTTAACTTCCAGATGTATATGATTCGTCATTCCCGGGTATTTTCTTGTCAAATCCTGGGCTATCCCTGTTTTTTCACCAGCGATGACATCAGAGCCAATAACTGATGCTAGAGGAGTCATATAGAATATCTTTATGGAAATTGTTGCATGAACACCTGTTCCTTTAATAACAATTCCCGTATAGCTCAAGTCATTAGCATAAGGAAATGATTTTCTTGTTACTTTTCCATTTATCGGAGATAAAATATCTTGGCCATTAGTTGCAGAGATATCCAATCCATTATGTTTCCGCGAGCCCCTGGCGGCACCAAAAGCACCTTCTCCCCACTTGTCAGATTTTCTGATCGTTCCATTTTTAATCGGGTTCACTAATTGTGTGCTCATTTTTATGTATCCTTTCTGAGTAGTACGTTGTATCAAGTGTTGACGCGGTTGCACAATGCCTGAATAAAAACAGAAGTTCGTAAATTACACCACTTGGTACAAAAAAACAGCAAAGCATTTTGATGAATGCTTCACCGAATTAATTGAAAACCCTCAAAACGAGATCATGTAGCCGTTTGAAGTCATCTCTGCCGAAGGAAGAATCATCATCATTGGGTAAGTAGGTCACAGAGTGGCGCACCTGGTCTTTCAAGTTCGTCCGAAATAGCTTTACTTGTCCAAAATCCCGTAACCATACCAACAAACCCCCCGTTGGAATATTAGGGGTGTCGCATTGTTTAGCTTGTTCCGCGTTGTTTTCTCAATAATTTTTTTGCGAAGTCTGGTCTGCTTTAAGCTGTCTTTGCCTTCATGATTTGCCCCCCGGGGTTTATCTTTGCTGATTGATTGAATGTCACCTTCGGTTTTTTTGGGCCTGCACCAGACTCTGGTGGAACAAGCGTAGCGGTTCCACCAAAAGGTCAAGGGAAGAACATCAATCCTTTCAACCTGTGTATTACTCTCTTTCCCAACCAAAAAGCGACAGTTATTGTTCGAGCGATCCTTAGGCATTTATCTTATTGTGCTTAAACCTAAATTAATCAGTTGAGTCTGCTGCGAACGTCTAATGCACTCAATCTCAAGGACTTTTTCGAACATTTTGAACTCACCGTATGGGTGATACGCTTTCATTCAAAATAACCGAAAAAGATCATTGATCTTGAGCACCTTAGCCGCTCTCGCGACGGCTCAACTGATTAATTTAGGTTAAAAAAATAATTTTTGCTAGGCTGGGAAA
>WFQM01000148.1 GCA_015487095.1 Gammaproteobacteria bacterium
ACGTAGTCCGGCCGCTCTTCCATTATTTTTTCAGGGGCAAAAATAGGGATGTGTTGCCCTGGCATGAAACGACCTTGTTTGTGTATGTTTCTGTCCACCACAAAGTCGATCAGGTCTGTGCCAATACCCATGTAGTTGATCAGTGTGCTGCCCTTCGCCGCTGCACCGTAGGCAGCGATACTTTTACCCTGGGATTTCAGCTCCGTCAGTAATTCCAGCAGTGCGGTTTTTACTTTCTCCACCCGGGCGGAAAAATCCCGGTAAAAATCAATTTTATCAACTTTTTCTGCCTGTTCGAGCGCCAGCAGGTCTTTTACTGATTGACCCACGTTTTCCTGTTTTTCCACATAAAGTCGCAGTGACCCACCGTGGATGGGCAGCTGTTTGATTTCATTCAGGTACAGCCCGTGTTGGCGGAAAAGATTGTTTAACGCCGTTACGGAAAAATAGCACAGGTGTTCGTGATAGATGGTGTCGAATTCACAGTGGTCGATCAGGTCTTTGGCGTAAGGCGCTTCAATGACAATGACGCCATCTTCTTTGAGCAGGTCTGCCATGCCGGAGACAAAACCATTGGTGTCTGCGACATGTGCCAGCACGTTGTTGCCATGAATCACATCAGCCTGCGATCCTTGCTGCGCCAGTTCCTGTGCAAGTGCTTTGGTGAAAAAAGTATTCCGGGTCGGCACACCAATTTTTTCTGCGGCGGCAGCAGGTCCGTCTGCCGGGTCGATACCCAGAACAGAAATACCGTGTTCAACATAGTTTTTCAGCAAATAGCCATCATTGCTGGCAAGCTCAACCACAAAGCTGTCGGCTCCCAGTTTCCGCCGTTCAATGATATCCAGGACATTTTCTTTCGAGTGTACAAGCAGGTAGTCCGAAAAAGACGAAAAATACGGGTAGTCATCACAGAATAATTCGTCAGGTTCTACCGTTTCCGTAATTTGCATCAGTCCGCAAGTGGGACAAAAAGCCACTTTCAACGGATATACCGGTTCATGTTCTTTCAGTTGCGCCGGGGTCAGTATACGGTCGGCCAGCGGTGTTCGTCCCAGATCCAGAAAGTCTTCAAGACCGGGTTTGTTACATGATCTGCAAACAGTTATTTCAGTGCTCATATCCTTAATTTCACCTGTTGATATATTCGTGACAGCATTACCGGGCAATGTGCCTCTGCCGTTCATTTTATTTGATGTGAATTTTACGCCTGTCTAAAAAGTTTCTCTTTTTAAAAAATTACCGGGCATTTAAATGTAAATTAAGCACTAAAAGACCCTCATCCAAAAAAACAATGCGTCTTTAACGCAAAGATCGCAAAGGCGCAAAGAACGCAAAGTTTTTCGTGTTTTTCTCTGCGTCCTTTGCGTCTCTGCGACCTCTGCGTTTATCACTCACCACTTGCCAGTATCATTATAATATAACCGAAACGATTATCCGGGGGATTAAACCTCTGGATTCCGGCTAAAAACAGACGAAATGGCGGTGATTCCAGTAAAAAGTGTTACCAAAGTGATTTAGCCCTTAATTCAGATTTAAGCCCAGCGCAGCGTTTCATCCAGTTTTTTGTCTTTCACCAGTTTCTGAAGATGCGCAATGCGTTTGAATTTTTCTCCTTCAAATTCATCGAGCGTCAGGCCAACTTTTTTGTAGGTTTCATAAAGTTCCACAACACCCTGATGTGCCGTCCATTGCGGTTTGAATTCGTGAAGTTCGGTGGCGATACGATTGCAGTCAACCCGATAACAGCGTTTGTCCGGTCCGGCATCATCAGCGAATTCGACACGACAATTGGGCACGACATCCTGCACGATTTCCGCAAGCTCACGGATCTGATAGTTTTCCGTGGTAGTGCCTACGTTGAAGCCACGATTGAACACCACGTCCCGTGGTGCATGCAGGGCGGCCACATAGGCACGACAGATATCCTCCACATGCACAATAGGACGCCACGGTGTACCGTCGCTCTTCAAATACACCTGACCCGTTGTGAAAGCCCATGCCGTCAAATTGTTGAGCACGAGATCGAAACGAATAATCGGTGACATGCCATAGGCAGTGGATGCGCGCAAATAAACCGGGCAGAAGCTGTCGTCCGCCAGTTTGTCCAGCCCCTCTTCCACTTTGACTTTGGACACACCGTAAGGGGTCACCGGATTAAACGCGGCATCTTCGGTTAAAAACTGATCACCCGAGGCACCATAATTACTGCATGATGAAGCGAATATAAATCGCTCGACTCCCACTTCTTTCGCAAGCGTGGCGATCCTGACAGAAGCTTTATCGTTAATCTCTTCCGTCAGACCGGGCCGATAATCACCCAGCGGGTCGTTGGACAAACCTGCCAGATGAATAATCGCATCAAAACCTTCCAGGTCAGTTTTTTCCACGTCGCGCACATCTTTTTTGATGCCGGGGATCTGAGTCACTTCGCCAGTGAACACACAGTGTTCAAACCAGCCGTTGTCCAGCCCGGAGACATCGTGCCCGTGCTCCAGCAACATGGGAACTAACACAGTACCGATATAACCCGAATGCCCTGTCACTAATACTTTCATTTTTGTTATTCCCATGTTTTCCATGGCGGAGAACCTTCCTGCCACAAACGTTCCAAAAGATGTTTTTCGCGCAATGTATCCATGCACTGCCAAAAAGAATCATGGCGATAGGCCATCAACTGGCCATCCGCAGCAAGCTTTTCGAGCGGTGCTTCTTCCCACATGATCTGGTCACCTGCGATATAATCGAAAATACCCGGTTCCAATACGAAAAAAGCACCATTGATCCAGCCTTCACTGGTTTGCGGTTTTTCCGTAAAACTCATGATTTTGTCGCCATCAAATTCCAGATGGCCGTAACGCGCGGGCGGACGCACCGCTGTCATTGTCGCCAATTTGCCATGAGACTTGTGGAATGCAAGCAGTTTGTCGAGATCCACATCAGAAACACCATCTCCCCAGGTCAGCATAAACGTCTCTTCACCCACCCAGGGTTGCAGGCGTTTGATACGTCCGCCAGTGAGTGTAGTCAAGCCGGTATCCACCAGATCCACGTTCCAGTCCGGGTTGTTTACACCGTGAGAAGTCACCTTGCCAGTGGCTGTTTTCACTGTTAAATGGCCATTTAACGAAGCAAAATCCTTCATCCAGCGTTTGATGTAATCGCCCTTGTAACCCAGTGCAACAACAAATTCATTATACCCATAGCGATGGTAATGCATCATGATGTGCCAAAGAATGGGATGCCCACCGATCTCAACCATCGGCTTTGGGCGTACTTCGGTCTCCTCAGCCAGACGAGTACCATATCCTCCTGCCAGAAATGCTACTTTCATACAGTTCTCC
>WFQM01000149.1 GCA_015487095.1 Gammaproteobacteria bacterium
ACAAAAAACTAATGCCCTGCCAATAACTATCGCAGATAGCCTTGCTTGTTTAATTAACCCCTACATTTTTCCGAAGCAAGGCCCCCCTCCCCCACACAAATGCTACTTATAGAATGTAGACCTATAGTCTTCATTAAATTTAATATCCTGAACAAGCGCAATACGGCATATTCTACACAGGCAGGCTATTTCGAGCGAAAGCGATAAATTTACACATTATAAGTAACAGTTTTTCATACCTTGCCATTTACTATTACCAACAAGGAAGAATTCAGGAAAATGAAAATACTCATCGCCGAAAATAATTCAGCCGCTCGCATGCACCATCGGGAGCGGTTAATCAGCTGGGGGTATGATTTTGATCTGGCTGCCAACGGTAAAGAGGCCATTGATTTTTTCCATAAAAATGGAGCACGTTACGATCTTTGTCTGATGACTGTGAACCTGCCAGCAATGGAGGGTATCAAGGCCATTCGGGCGATCAGGCAAGGGGCGGGTTATCTCCCGGTTATCGCCTGTAGTACAAATCCGAACTATAAGGCGTGCTGTCTGGAGGCGGGTGCCGATGATTTTTTGGTGAAGCCTTTTGTCGCTGAGAGTTTGAAGGAAACGCTGGAGGAATTTTCGGTAAAGCAGGTTGTGCTTTATCTGGAGCGTGAGCGTTTGTCATTACATACGGTTGGTCCTGTTAACCGTGCAGAGCTGAATGAGTTGAGGGCGCTGGATCAAAAGGGGTTGACGAAATTTATGATTGCGGATGTTTCTTGCCATTTTGTTGCGCAGGGTGCGCGGCATAAGTTGTTTGATGATTTTAATAATGGTGATTCGGTGTTCACTGAAATACTGGATCGCACTCGGCACGAGCATAGTATTGTGCAGATTCATGCATCGCAAATATCGGTGCGAAAAGTGGGGCTGACGCCTGAGCATTTTCAGCAGTTGGTTGAGAAGGAGAATGAGATGTTGAAAAAGTATGAGGTGCCTTAAAAATGAATCAGGCGTTGAGTCTGATCGGTGTTTTCCGCGTGGGCACTATAAAGCGTGCCCACCCTACGGTTAAATCAAAGCCTGTAGGTTTAAATTTCTGGAGTCCGGCTAAAAACATGCCGGAATGACGGGTTTTTTCAGGGGGTTGTGGAGAGTTTGGCCTTGGGCGTTGAAACAGCCTTTCTGCGTTTCACGGTTCAGGCTGTTTTCACTTCTCTGTTTTGTGCATCTTCACCAATGCGTAGCAGGCTTGGTAATAGTATCAGTGTAAACACGGTGCTTACGCTCATGCCGCCGACGATGACGGCAGCAAGCCCGCGATAGAGTTCTGTGCCAGCACCGGGTATCAGTAGCAGCGGCAGCATGCCAAAGATACTGGTGAGTGTGCTCATGAGGATGGGGCGTAACCGTAAGTGTACGGCCTGACTCACTGCGTCACGACGTGTTAATCCTTCACGTTCGGCGGTGCGTGTTTGGTACACCAGCAAAATGGCGTTGTTGACCACCAGTCCCAGCAAGATAATAAAACCAATCATGGTGAGCAGGTCCATGTGCTGGGTGGTGAACAGGTTGACGATGTGCAAAGCCAGTACGCCGCCAACGGTGGCCAGCGGTATGGCCAGAATCACCAGCAGGCTGTCGCGGAAGGATTGGAATAACGCGCTCATTAATAAATATAAAATGGCGATGGCGAGCAGGAAGCTTGCGCTCATGCTTTTCAGGGCGAGGTCCAGTTTTTCTGCGGTGCCGCTGTAGTGAATTTCGCCGTCTTCCGGTAACAGTGGTTCAATTTTGGGGTTCACCTCTTCTTTGAGCACCAGCATGGTTTGTTCCAGCGACATGCCTTCCGGGGCTTTTACTTCCAGGGTAATGGTGCGCCGACGATTGAGGCGGCGAATTTCGTCAGGCCCGGCGGTGCGCACGACTTCTGTCAGTTCACTTAATGGGAGTACGCCACTGTTGGGGGTTGCCAAGGGTATGGCTGCCAGTTCTTCGGGGGTTTGCCAGTCTTGTCCGCGCAGGATGATGTCCAGTCGTTGTTGGCCGTCAAAATAGTCGCCCACAAACAGGCCGTCTCCCAATGCGCGAATAATTTGCGACACGTCACTGCGTGCCCAGCCCGCTTCGCTGATACGGCGTTCATCCGGCAGTAACCGCAATTCCGGTTCGGCAAGGCTCAGTCCGGGGCGCGGGCGCGGCGGACGTCCGGGAATGGTTTGCATCACGGCAGAAAAACCGGTCTGTGCCGAGTCGAGTAATGCGTCGATGTTTGAGCCTTGGATGTCGATGTCTACGGTACGACCACCACCAAAACCACCGAACAGCGAAGAGCGCTGGGCAAAGGCGATGGTGTCCGGGAAACTGCCGATGAGCCGGTTGATCAGTGGCACCAGTTCGTCGGATTTGTCCGGGTCTATGGTGCGTGCGCCCATGAACACTCCTGAGCCGAAGGCGACGAAGAAGTAGTTGTCCACGGCGGGTTCGGCTGTGCCGTCAACGTAGGGTTGCATGCGTTGCGCGACGACCTGACCCAGTTCTTTTTCCAGTGTATCTACGCTGCTGCCGGGTGGCGGCAGGATAAATGCAAAGACCAGATTGCGATTGCCGTTGGGCAGGAAGTCCGCTTCAGGCTTGAGCCATACTGCAAGTATTAGCGGGAGCGTGATTAGACCGAGAATCCATAATGCACGTCGCCGGGGTGTGTCGGTGAGGCGCATGACAAAATCACTGCCTGCATCCCACCAGTGGGCATGCGGGTCGTGCATGTTGACGTTGCGCAACCAGGTGGATGCTGCTGCGGGTAATACGGTGACGGCCACCAGCAGCGATATGCTCACGGTGGCGGCAATGGTTAACGCCAGATCAGCGAACAGTTGTCCTGCTTCATCTTTTAAAAAGACGATGGGCAAAAAGATGGCGACGGTGGTGGCGGTGGAGGCGAGTAACGCGCCCCATACTTTGCGGGTGCCTTCGTCGGCGGCCTCTGCACTGGACATGCCGCGTTCACGCAGGCGCACGACACTTTCCAGTACGACGATGGCAGCATCCAGCACCATGCCCACGGCAAAAGCGAGGCCCGCCAGCGAGATAACATTGAGGGTGCGGCCTGTCGCATCCAGCAGCATGAAGGTGGACACCACACAGATGGGAATGGCGACGGCCACCATCAGTGTGGCGCGGAATTTACGGAAGAACCACCACAGCACACCCACGGCGAGCAATATGCCTAACAACAGATTGTTGGACACCATGTTGATGGAGCGGTCGATATAACGGGTTTCATCGTAGACTTGTTCAAAGCTCAAACCGGCGCGCTTCAGCGGGCCTTCACGCAGTTCTTCGGCAGCCTGACGCAGGCCTGCCATGACTTCCAGTACGTTGACGCCTGTTTCACGGTGCGCGTTAACCGCCATTGCTGCTTGGCCGTTTTGAATCACAAAGCCGGTACGGTCCACCATGCGTACTTCGATGTCAGCCACGTCACGCAAATACACCGGTTGGCCTTCGCGCCAGTCCAGTACCATTTCGCCCAGATCATCCACGCTGTACTGACCGGCAAAGCGCAGGGTGTAACGGCGTTTGCCCACGTCGGCAAAGCCGCCTGAGGTATTTTTCGCACCACCGGCCAGTTGCGCGACTCTGGGCAGTTCTATACCCAGACTGGCTGCCTTGTAGGGATCAAAGGTGATACGCAGTTCACTTTCGCGTCCGCCACGCACTTCTGACATGGCGACGCCCGGTATCCGTTCGAAACGTGTTTGTACGACTTCTTCCACATAATTTTGATAGCTGGCGACATCACGGTCATTGCCTGCCACCGGTTTAAGAATAAACCAGGCTATTGCACGGGAGCGGCCACCGATGGAATTGATGACAGGCTCGTTAGCGTCGGCGGGGTAACGTTGTACACGATTGAGGCGCGACAGCACTTCCAGCAGCGCACGACGCAGATCCGTACCGACCTGAAAGGTGAGGGTAATGCTGCCACGCCCGCGTTGCGCTCGGGCGAGGATTTTGGTCATGCCCGCCAGGCCGCGTAATACGTCTTCCTGCGGTTCAACAATTTCCGATTCCACCTCTTCTGGCGCGGCGGCACGCCAGACGGTGGTGATGGTGATTTCGGGGAGTTCGACTTCGGGAGTCAGTTGAACCGGCAGGCGCTCCAGACTGATCAGGCCAAACATGATGGCCAGTAATACGCCCACCATTACTGCGACGGGGTTGCCAAGTCCAAGACGGGTGAGTTTCATGGCTGTCTACTTTTTGTACTTTTTAAGAGTAGGGTGGGCAGGTTTTTCATGCCCACGCGGAATGAGGCCACTGCAATCCGGTGCCACAAACGCGTGGGCACACAAAACGTGCCCACCCTACGGAGTTTCATTCAGAATTTTCACTGTGCTGCCGGGGCGTAATCGTTCACCTCCGCGCACCACTACCGTGTCCCCGGCGTTCAGTTCGCCGGACACGGCCACTAGCGGACCACTGGCAACACCCGGTTTTACCGCGATACGTTGTGCCTTGTTTTCTGCGGAAATACGAAACACAAAGGCACCGTCACGGCGCAATACCAATGCATCACGCGGCACAGCCAACACCATTTTTGCTGTCGCCACGGGCAAGGCAACTCGTACGGTTTGTCCGGCTGTCCAGACACCGTCATCCAGGCTGATGCGTAAATCCAGCAAACGTGAGCGTGCATTACCGGCAGCGACCAGAGCACGTACCGGCGCATTGATTTCCTGATCATTGATTTTTAATGTTAGCGAATCGCCCTTACGCACAAAACCCAGTGTTTCCAGTGGTGCCCATGCCTGTACTTCCAGCGCCCGGCTATCGATGACTCTTGCCACATTGTCATTTACGGCGACACGTTCGCCTCGGCGCATCAAACGTTCCACCACGACACCTGTAAATGGCGAACGAATCACATGCCGATGTAATTCTTCCTGTGCCTGTTTAAGTCGTACCTGTGATATCTGTAATTCGCTACGGGCGACTTCCCTGTCAGCACGCAACTCGTCCAGACGGGTTTGTGCAGCATTATTTTGTGTGGCCAGACGCTCATTACGCCGCACTTCACTTTTGAGAAATTCCAGGCGCGCCCGGTCGGCTTCAACCCGTGCCTGAAATTCTTCTATTTTCAATTTGACAAAAGTGGGGTCGATCCGCGCCACGACATCGCCTTCTTTTACCTGAGTCCCTACTTCTTTCACCAGCACCAGTCTGCCAGCGACTTCTGCCGCCAATCGTGCTTCATGGCGACTGATTACCGTACCAGCCACCCAGGTTTGTGGGGCCATTAACAATTGTTTTACTTCAGCGACGTTAACGGGTGAGCTGCGACCACCTCCCGGTGCGGCCATACCTGAACTGGCGAACACAACAATGCCCACACATAGCGAGCCAATTAAAACGCGCGAAATTTTGATATAAAAAGAGTGCATGATTTTTTATCGTTAGACTTATTATTACTTAATTTGGTTGTTTTGGCTTCACGTTATCGTCTTCAGTGACATCCGTTTCCCACGGCGTAATCTTGTGGCCGTTGAGCTGAATATCGCCACCTGTTACTGGTAGCACAAAAGTCAGCACATGGTGCAGGCGCTTGTTGCCGGTATGCACGGTCTCGTATTCAAGCATATAAAATTTGCCGGAAAAACGTGTGTCGGCCTGACTGCGTCGCAGATGGTACGCCCGCATGGGGCCGCGCTCGGCCATCAGCGTCTTCAGGTTTTCCAACCATTGCTCCGGGGAGCGTTTGGCAAAAAAAACGCTGTTGTATTGTTTGATGATAAGTTCATCGTCACCGTTTTGTATGGCATCAAACAACGTACCGGCCAGGGCTTCTATAGCAGGGTTGGTAGAAACATTGAGGGAGCGCTTTTCACCTTCGTCGCAGGCCGTCAAGGTCAATAACAGCAATAGAACCAAAGCCAGGCTCCACCGGTACCTTTCATTTTTATGTAACAAAAACATGATATTTACTGTGCTCATTGCGATTGAAAAAAACGAGGTTAAGATTAACACATGAATCTGCGTAACAACGACGGTATTGATCGTCAATTTAAATGTGAATTAAGCGCTAAATTGCAATGTCATTAAGTTAAGCCAAATTTCCGGCTTGTTGTAGGTTGGTGGTGAGCTTGCGAACCTCAACGGAATCGACAATGTTGGGGTTCGCAAGCTCACCGCCAACCTACGGTACGCCGTTTTTTGTTAACTTAATGACATTGGGCTAAATTGCTCTGTTTTAGGCGTATGCAGCAGAGTTCGGGTAATGAAAACTCACGGCAAAGGCGCGGATATGTAGAGAGCGCAAAGGATAAGAGAATAATGGGTAAGGCTATCTCTCTTTGCGTTCTCTGCGTCTCCGCGCCTTTGCGTTAGATTTTATGGTTCTGTAATTCGTGACTCGGGAACGGCCTGTCTTGCTGAATGTAAACCAATGATTTTATTCGTTTGGGTGTTTTTAGCGCTTAATTCACATTTGACGATGTGCGATCCAGTCGTCGATAGGCGATGGCTTCGGTGAGATGGGCTGTAGCGATATCTTTTTCACCCGCAAGGTCGGCTGCTGTGCGAGCCACCTTGAGAATGCGATGATAGGCACGCGCAGACAGCCCCAATCGGTCGATAGCCTGTTCCAGCAAATGGCTGTCTGCATCGTTAATGCGGCAATGTTGCTGTATGTCACGATTTTTTAACAGGGCATTGGCTTTGCCGCTGCGCACGGTTTGTCGGCCTCGTGCTACTTCGACACGCTGGCGTACTGTTGCAGAATTTTCACCGGCGTCTTCTGAGGGTGCGCGCAATATTGCTTGCGGCACATTGGGCACTTCCACATGCATATCAATGCGGTCCAGCAGGGGGCCGGAGATTTTGGCACGGTAACGCTGTACCTGCTCGGCGGTGCAATGGCAACGACCATTACTGTGGCCAAGGTAGCCACAGGGGCAGGGATTCATCGCCGCCACCAGTTGAAAACGTGCAGGGAATTCCGCCTGTCGTGCTGCACGGGAGATGGTGATACGGCCTGACTCCAATGGTTCGCGCAGCACCTCCAGCACTTTGCGGTCAAACTCCGGCAGCTCATCCAAAAATAAAATACCGTGATCCGCCAGAGAAATTTCTCCAGGCCGTGGATTGCTGCCACCTCCCACCAAAGCCACGCCGGAAGCCGTATGATGCGGCGTGCGGAACGGTCGCTGCCCCCATTGCTCCACGCTAAACCCCCGCTCACTGATGGAAGCCACTGCCGCTGCTTCCAATGCTTCGTCTTCATTCATGGTGGGCAGAATGCCCGGCAAACGACTGGCGAGCATGGTTTTACCTGTGCCCGGTGGGCCTATCATCAGCAAACTGTGTCCTCCGGCGGCCGCTACTTCCAGGGCACGTTTGGCGTGGTGTTGACCGCGCACCTCGTCGAGGTCATCTAATGAAAAATCACTGTTTGTCTGCGCCTGTCGTGGCACCGGACTCAGCTGCTTAATGTCATTGATGTGAGCACATACTTCCAGTAAATGTGTGGCAGCCAATACTTTCACCCCGTCCACCAGGCTGGCTTCGGCGGCATTTTCCTGTGGCACAATTAAAATACGCCCGGCATCGCGGGCGGCAATGGCGGCGGGCAATACTCCGCGCAAGGGACGCAATGCACCACTCAGCGCCAGCTCGCCCACAAATTCGTAACGTGACAGGGTATCGGCAGACAGTTGACGGCTCGCCGCAAGAATGCCCAGCGCAATGGGCAGATCAAAACGCCCGCCTTCTTTGGGCAGATCGGCTGGCGCGAGATTGATAGTGATGCGTTGCCTCGGAAATTTGAATTGCGAATTAAGCACAGCGCCACGCACCCGGTCTTTACTTTCTTTTACCGCCGTCTCGGGCAGGCCAACAATGGATAGACTGGGCAAACCATTGGAAAGATGGACTTCGACGGTGACCGGTGGGGATTTAATGCCCGACTGGGCCCGGCTGTAAGCCGTTGCGAGTGACATGGTGCTCCTTGCCTGTTGTTTTGTCAGAAATCCATTCTGAAGGGATTATATGCTGTTGGTGTAAAGAATGTAGGCTTCGTTGCCGCCAAAAACACTCTCAAGTGTTGCGAATATAACAACATTTGGGCTCCTCGCTGTTTCAAATGGGCAATAGGGTCAAAATCAGCGTTTTTTCCGAGATTGGGCGAACTTGTGGAAGTGGAGTTATTTGCAGCAGCACCAAGCGCTGGAGGCCTCTGAATTTCTTTCAGCATGAAGCCTACCTTGAAGCCAGGGTTCCTCGGGTTTCCTTGCTCCAAAGGGGGTGGCACGAAACGGGTAGAGGTTCCCTGGGCTCGATCAGGAAGCGGATTCACGCTGTTATTTGAATCGCTTCTGTTAACACTTTGCAAAGAGATTCCGGTGGCGAAAGTTGCACAGCTTGTTGGTGAACATGACACCCGTGAGTGACGCCTAAATCTCAATGGCTTACCTGATCGGGGCAAAACTGGAATTTGATCTACCCACTTGAAACAGCGAGGAGCCCCTTTTCATTGTTTATGCCGCAAAGTAGTTATTTGCTGTGGTGTTTGTCAACAAAGACGTCCGGGTTTGGCTTTCCCTTTCTTAGGGATATGTACGTTCCTTATCCATGGAACGTTATCTCCAGCTTGTTTTCATTCATTCATTCATTATTTGGTATTAATAAATCCTGAATCCACCATGTTTCCGTCGGATACGTTTATCTAACCAAATGAGCCCGGCTATAAAGCCGATGATCAGGGCGGTAAGCAGGCTGCCAAAAAACCATTGTATATTGATTATCCCGTTATTATCGCTGGTTTTTTCGGTTGTGGCTGTTGCAACAAAGGCAACAGGTGTCAGTTCCGGGCTGGTGGATTCACTTTGTTGTTCGTTGACCAGCAGGGCCGCAGCGAGACGTGCCTCCAATTCATGGTTTTGTGTGCGTAAGTCCTCAAGCTGTTGTTTGGTATCGTTGTTCTGTTCGCCCTTTTTCGATTGTTTTTTGAGTTCGGCTTTTAATTTTTCTTCTGCTTTTTCGGCACGGCGGCGAGCTTTTTGCATCTCCGCTTTCATCCATTGGGCATCTTTTGCCTGTTTCTTGAGGGTTTTGATTTCTTCAGTGTTGATGTCTGAGTCAGTAGTCGAGGCACTGGCAAGCTTTTCTTCAGCGATGCGTAATTTTTCCTCGGTAGCTTTGATTTTGCTGAGCAGTTCCAGGTGTTCCAGTTGGTTGGGTTTTTCGTTGGTGAGAAACCTGGAATTGACCCAGCCGGTGATGTTGTCCGTAGTGCGCACGCGTGTGTATTTTCCGTCGGACATGAGCACTTCCACTGAGGCACCGCTGGAAAGTTCTTTCAGTACCGCTCCCTGGTCAAAACGTTCGGTGCGTACTTCGGCGACAATTTTATCCGTGATGAAAGCGGCATTCGCGGCCAGTGGCAAACAGGTTAACAGGCCTGTGAATATGCTAAAGATGATGCGATGTAGTGTTGGTGTTTTCATATACACATGTTCCTGATTCGGTCTGATGACTTGCTTTTTGTTATTGAATGCCCGAATGTCGCAACAGGGCATCTATTTCTGGTTCGCGGCCACGGAATTCAATAAATAAATCCATGGGTTCGCGTGAGCCCCCTTGTTCCAGTATGGCTTCCAAAAAGGCCAGCCCGGTTTCCCGGTTGAAAATACCGGTCTCTTCAAATTTTGAGAAGGCGTCGGATGATAATACTTCCGCCCATTTGTAACTGTAATAACCCGCAGCATAACCGCCCGCGAAGATATGTGAAAAGCTGTGTTGAAAGCGGTGATATTCAGGGGGTTTGATGACAGCGACTTCGGCACGCACTTCGTCAAGAATCTCTTGTACGCGCGCGCCTTTTTCCGGATCGTATTCGGCGTGAATGCGAAAGTCGAACAGAGAGAATTCCAGTTGCCGTACCATTTGCATGCCCGCCTGGAAATTTTTGGCGGAAATCATTTTGGCAAACAGTGCGTCGGGCAGTTGTTCTCCGGTTTTATAATGTCGCGCAATGAGATTTACCGCTTGTGATTCCCAGCACCAGTTTTCCAGAAACTGGCTGGGCAGTTCCACGGCATCCCAGGGTACGCCGCTGATGCCGGATACGGCCAGCGTATCGATTTGGGTCAGCATGTGGTGCAGGCCATGGCCGAATTCGTGAAACAAGGTGATGACTTCGTTATGGGTGAACAGCGCCGGGTCATCGCCTACTGGCGCGGAAAAGTTACAGGTGAGGTAGGCAACGGGCAATTGCACGCCTTGTTCGGTCTGGCGGCGGGAGATGCACTCGTCCATCCATGCGCCACCGCGTTTGTTGGCGCGGGCGTACAGGTCGAGATAAAACCGGCCACGGGCATCGCCGTTACGGTCAAGAATTTCAAACGCGCGTACGTCTTTGTGCCAGGTATCGATGTTCGCCAGCTCGCGGGTTTCCAGGCCATAGAGTTTGTTGACCACTTCGAACATGCCACTGACCACACGCGGTTCGGGGAAATAGGGTTTGAGATCTTCCTGGCTGATGGCGTACCGGTGCAGACGCAGTTTTTCCGAGGCGTAGGTGATGTCCCAGGGTTCGAGTGTCTCCAGGCCCAATTCATCATGAGCAAATGTTTTCAGTTCGTTGAGTTCTTCCTGTGCCATGCCCAGCGAGCGGTCGGCGAGGTCGCGCAAAAAAGCGGTGACTTTCTCGGTGCCGGGAGCCATTTTGGTGGCCAGTGATCGTTGCGCGTAATTTTCAAAGCCAAGAAGCTGAGCCAGTTCGTGACGCAGGGCGAGAATTTTTCCCATCAGCGGCGTGTTGTCGAATTCATCGACGTTAGGCCCCTGGTCCGAAGCGCGGGTAACATAGGCGACATACATTTCTTCACGCAGTGCGCGGTCATCGGCGTAACTCATTACTGCAAAATAGCTGGGGAATTCCAGGGTAAACAGCCAGCCACTTTGTTCTTTTTGTTCGGCGGATTGTTTGGCCATAGCGATGGCCGACTCCGGCAATCCGGCAAGAAGTTTTTCATCCCCGACAAGTTTGCGCCATGCCTGGGTGGCATCCAGCACATTTTCCGAAAATTTAGCGGTGAGGCCAGACAGTTCCTGTTGAATGGCCATGTAACGCTGTTTTTTATCTTCGGGCAAATCAACGCCGGAGAGCCGGAAGTCACGCAAGGCATTGTCGATGGCTTTTTGTTGGGCGACGGAAAGTGTGGTGTCTTTGGCCACGGTTTTGAAAGCGGAAAACAGCGGCTGATTTTGGCCGATTTCGGTAGCGTATTGACTGAGTTTGGGCAGGCAGGCGTTGTAGGCATCGCGCAGTGCATCACTGTTCAGCACCGAATTCATATGACTCACGGGTGACCAGGCGCGCGCGAGACGATCCTCCAGGTTTTCCAGAGGGCGCATCAAGGTATTCCAGCTGGGTGTTGGGTTCTCCGCCAGTAGCGTTTTGATCGCAGCGCGGTTATCGGCCAGAATCTGGTCGATGGCCGGTTCCACATGTTCGGGTTTAATGGCGCTGAAAGGTGGCAGATCGGTCAAATGCAGCAGAGGATTGGTCATGGCGTTATTTGTAATTTCCATAGTCAGCTTAAAGGCGCAATGATGATACTCTAATCTGACAAAGCCCAAACCGGAAAATCGTGTTATTGGATATTATTTACACAGCAACAATGCCTGAAACGGTGACAACCATGGATTTATTCTTGTGACTGATACTGAATTTGTGCCAGACGCACACCCTTACGAAGCGTTGACGCCTGATGTGGTGTTGGACGCTGTGGATAGTCAGGCGGGACTGGCCGGTGGTCGCAGTGATGGTCGGCAACTGGCGCTGAACAGCTACGAAAACCGGGTCTATCAGGTGGGCATTGATGATGTCGAGCCGATTATCGTCAAATTTTACCGGCCCAACCGCTGGACGGACGCGGCGATTCAGGAAGAGCACGATTTCGCCGAAGCGCTGGCACAATCGGAGATTCCGGCGATAGCGCCGTTGCGGGATGCTGCCGGGAACAGCCTGTTCGAGCACGCCGGGTTTCGTTTTGCGATTTACCCGCGTCGCGGTGGCCGCACTCCTGATCTGGAAGACTTGGATAATCTGGTGTGGATGGGGCGTTTTCTGGGACGTATTCATGCCATCGGTGCTACCGGGGAGTTTCAGCATCGACCTACTCTGGATATCGAGAGCTTTGGTCGGGAGCCGTTTCTCTACATTATGTCCGCTAATGTTGTGCCGACCGACTTGCATGAAGCCTATTCAACGTTAGTGGAAGACGTGCTCAAACAGGTGCAGGCCGGTTTTGAACGCGCGGGTGTTGCCGAAGGTAAAGTGGCGCAAATACGCCTGCATGGCGACTGTCACCCCGGCAATATTTTATGGACAGATGGCGGTCCGCATTTTGTGGATTTTGATGATGCACGCATGGGGCC
The DNA here is from genome assembly GCA_015487095.1 of Gammaproteobacteria bacterium. GTDB lineage: Bacteria > Pseudomonadota > Gammaproteobacteria > SZUA-152 > SZUA-152 > SZUA-152. The sequence goes on from WFQM01000149.1 coordinate 12,430, forward strand.
GGCGATACAGGATTTATGGATGCTGCTCTCCGGCGAGCGAGCGCAGATGACCGGGCAAATCGACGAAATATTGTCGGGTTACAGCGAATTTATGGATTTTAATCCACGCGAACTACACTTGATTGAACCGTTGCGTACGTTACGCATGATTCACTACTCCGCATGGTTGGCGCGGCGTTGGGATGATCCGACGTTTCCCATGCATTTTCCGTGGTTCGCGGAACCGCGTTACTGGGAAGAGCAGATACTTGCATTACGGGAACAGGCGGCAATGATGAATGAGCCACCGTTGCAGTGGATGGGGTAGAGCCGGGTGGGCACAAAAAACGTGCCCACCCTACGCTTGTTTGATACTTTTCAAAAAAACAGCAGGACTTGCAAAATATGAGCAAACACTATGATCTGATCAGCATCGGTGGCGGCAGTGGCGGCCTTTCCGCCGCAGAACGCGGTGCCGTATACGGTGCCAAATGCGCTGTCATCGAAAGCGGTAAAATGGGCGGTACCTGTGTCAACGTCGGCTGCGTACCGAAGAAGGTAATGTGGTACGGCGCAGAAATGGCGGCGGCCCTGAAAAACGCGCCAAGTTACGGTTTTAACATCAGCGTTGATGGTTTTGAATGGGCCAGACTGGTGGAAGCGCGTGAAGCCTACATCAAAGGTATCAATGACTGGTACGGTAATTATCTGGCAGATTCGAATATTGATGAAATTCGGGGCACAGCGCGTTTTGTGGATGCCAAAACCCTGGAAGTGAACGGCGAGCAGTACACAGCGGATCATATTGTCATTGCGCCCGGCGGAGTGCCGTCGGTACCGGATACAACGGGAGCTGAATTAGGCATTACCTCCGACGGTTTTTTTGCCCTTACCGAACAGCCCAAACGTGTTGCCGTGGTGGGAGCCGGTTACATCGCTGTAGAGCTGGCAGGTGTGCTGAATGCATTGGGCAGTGATGTGTCATTGTTGCTGCGTCGGGAGCATTTTCTCAGCAGTTTTGATGCCATGCTGCGTGACACCTTGATGGAGGAAATGGTCAATGATGGTGTGAATGTGATGTCCAACATCACATGCACAGAAATCGAAAAAGCGAATGGTGGCAGTTTGACGCTGAGTTTCCCCAACGGTCAGCAACTCACCGAGGTTGATCAGCTGATTTGGGCTATAGGCCGCACGCCCAACACCGAAGCGCTCAATTTGGCCGCTGCGGGTGTAGAGCAGGATGAGCGCGGCTACGTGCCCACCGATGAATTCCAGAATACCAATGTAGCGGGTGTGTACGCTGTGGGTGATGTTACCGGTCGCGCCCAACTCACGCCCGTGGCTATTGCAGCGGCACGACGCCTGTCGGATCGCCTGTTTAATAACCAACATGATCGCAAGTTGGATTACAGCAACATTCCCACGGTAATGTTCAGTCATCCGCCCATCGGCACCGTGGGTCTCACTGAAGAAGAAGCTCGCAAGCAACATGGCGAAGCGGTAAAGGTGTATCAAACGCGATTTACAGCCATGGCCCATGCTTTCACCAAACACCAACCCACTACAGCCATGAAACTGGTCTGTGTAGGTGCGCAGGAAAAAGTGGTCGGTGTGCATGTTATTGGTCAGGGGGCTGACGAAATGTTGCAGGGTTTTGCTGTGGCACTGAAAATGGGGGCGACCAAAGCTGATTTTGACAACACCGTGGCCATTCATCCCACCAGCGCCGAAGAGCTGGTGACTTTAAAATAAGATTCTGGTGCGTTATTCATGTGATAATCGCAGAACCCGCAATTATCGTATGGACAGAGCATCATCAGGTTAAACGACAACATGGAAAATATACGACGTTATCAGGGTATTACCCCCACACTGGACGAAACCGTTTTTGTTGACGATACCGCACTGGTTATCGGCGATGTGGTTATCGGCAAAGACAGCTCCATCTGGCCCATGACCGTGGTGCGTGGCGATGTGAATAAAATCCGTATTGGTAAACGCAGCAATATCCAGGACAGCAGCGTAATTCACGTTACCCACCCGCACACCGACATGCCTGAAGGCTATGCGGTGGATGTGGGAGACAATGTCACCGTCGGCCACAAAGTGATTCTGCACGGCTGCACAGTGGGTGATCACTGTCTGGTGGGTATGGGGTCCACCATCATGGATGGCGCGCTACTGGAGCCTTTTGTATTGCTGGGTGCGGGCAGTCTGGTGTCACCTGGAAAAGTATTGCAAGGCGGCTATTTATGGTTGGGCAGCCCGGTGCGCAAA
>WFQM01000150.1 GCA_015487095.1 Gammaproteobacteria bacterium
ACAATGATTTACCCCCCCCGGTGGGCATCAGCACCAAGGCATCGCGCCCACTGATGACGGTTTCAACAACATCCGCCTGGGAATGACGAAACTCATCGTAGCCAAAGGTGTGATTGAGGATATCGTAGGCATGCTGCATGGCACATATTCTGCCACATTATTGCCAATGGCGTTTGTATAACTATCTCCACGGACTGAGAATAAAATATTAAACAAAGGAGGTTATTGCGCATCCACTGCCAACATTAAAGCTGAATGGTGCAGCCTCCACACGCCGTGTATATTGCGTTCGTATGACAATAATGATGCTCAAAATATTGGTTGGCGTGGTGCTTGTGGTATTTACCGGAGCCGCTGTATGGCTCACTTTACCCACCAAAACGCCTGCTTTTGTTGACAACCAGGGACACCTTTTACCACAAAGTATCGCCATCCAGGAGTGGGTCGACATTAACGGGCTACCGCAATGGACGCTGATGCGGGGGCGCGACCGGAACAAACCCATTCTACTTGTTCTGCATGGTGGCCCCGGTGTCAGCGAGTTTGCACTTTTTCGTGCCTACAATAGCAACCTCGAAAATCACTTTGTTGTTGTACACTGGGATCAAAGAGGCACCGGGATGAGTTTCGACCCGGACACACCGGTAGAGAGCATTAACCCCGAGCAATACATTGCCGACCTGGATCAACTGGTTAACCATTTACGTGCAAAGTTCGACCGTGACCGAATTGCACTGCTGGGTCATTCCTGGGGATCGATTCTTGGCATCATTTACGCTTCCCGATACCCTGAAAAACTCTCGGCTTATATCGGTACTGGCCAAATATCCGACATGCAGACCAACGAACAGATTTCCTACCAATACACCCTGGCGCAAGCTTACAAACGCAGTAACAAAAAAGCCATTGCGGAACTTGAGGCGATAGGTCCCCCTCCATACTCTACTGACAAGACATCGCAGCAAAGAAACTGGCTGAACAAATTTGGTGGCGGCATCATACATAAAAACTACTCAAAATCCAGGCTCATCCGCGCAGCTCTTACAATGCCAGAAACAAATATTTTCTATCTCATCTCTGTTTTACGCGGAGCAGCATTTACTCATAAACATATATGGGACGCTGTGTTGGCTATCAATCTGGACAAAACTTATCTCCGTTTTGAAGTCCCGATATTTTTTCTGCTCGGACGACATGATTACCAAACCCCCGCGAAACTTGCTGAAACCTATTTTCAACGGCTACAGGCACCTGTTAAGGAACTGGTCTATTTCGAAAAATCAGCTCATAGCCCTCCATGGGAGGAACCCGAACGCTTTAGACAAGTGATCGTCGAAACCATCCTGCCACAACTATTACCCGACCATACCCAGTAGTAATGTTGGTGCATAGAATGCATCCTACTTGTTGGACGAAGCCGCTACGCGGCAGAAAAACAAAAATTTTCACTTTGTAAATATATAACCAAAATCGCACTGAAACAGCTTTGCCTTTCTGTGAGCGCGCGGGCAAAAAAATCATTTGATTTAGCGTCTCTCGCCAACCCTATAATGCCTTGGTAATTTGCCAGATGAGCCAACATCGCCTAGAATCACAGGATGGATGTGCAAACAACAGAATTCGGCAATTACATTATAAGCTATTTATTTTATTGACTATTATTAAAAATACCGCCCCTCAAAAAGCTATCTTCTAATTAGCACAAGTTTTGAGATAGTCAAGGACTCAATCAAAGCTAATTCTTTTCAATTTTTCCTTTAAGCCGGGCTTGTCCAACAAACCGGTTCAGATCGTGGTTCGTTCCTCACACGATCTAACCTAATTCGTTAGGTTGAGGGCGTCCGTACATCGGCATACCTTTAGCCGGAATCCAGAAATTTAAACCTCCGAACAAGCGCCCTAACACAACGGAAAATTATGTTGTAGTGACATTGACAAGCGGCATGTTATAAACACAGAGGCACGGAGAAAAACACTAAAAACTCCGTGCCTTCTGCGTCTTTGCGACCTCTGCGTTAAATACCCGCTGACTCTTCAAAGCAGAGTGTTTTTAGCGCTTAATTCACATTTAAACAGAACATCCCAGAGACAGTGTGCGGGTATCAGCAACGGGCTCTTTATCCGGTAGGCTGTTTTGCAGTTTGTGCATCACCTTTTCTGCCGTGGCCCGATAAGCTGTTAATTTGCCACCATAAATCGTCAACAGCCGGGGAAGCTCCGGGCAATCAGTTTGCAATACGGTTTCGCGCTGACGTGCTGCATACTGGTTTTTGTTTTCAGTCTGATCTTCAGCCATGGGTAACACTCGCAAACCTGCAAATGCTGCACGGATTTTTGGCGTTGCTGAAAAATAATACCGATAGGTTTCCAGTAAATATTCCTGTTCAGCGGGCAGTGGATGCACTTCTGCGGGGTTGCCGGTAAAACGGGTTTCTGTGGTACCAAGCAGTATGGCGCTGCCTGCTGCTTCTCCGGCAAGCTGCCAGGGTATTGCAAATACGGGGCGTTGATCCCGGGGTGATTGCAGGTAATAAATTCCTTGCTCCAGCTTACCTTCCAACACTAAATGGGTGCCCTGCACCAGTTCGACAGCCACTGGTTTTGCCGTTGTCGCAATGCGTGTCAGCACTTCATTTGCCCAGGGGCCAGAGGCATTCACAATGACCCTTGCAGTGCAGGTGTGTTCTTGTTCGTCTTGCCGGTAACGTATTTGCCAGTGATCTTTCTGTCCGTCCCCAAGGCGGGATGCGGCGATAACCGTGGCCTGTGTTTTGAGTTGTGCGCCCAGGGTTTGGGCGGAGGCCATCACGGTGCGGGTCAGTGCTGCATCATCGGTTTGCGCATCCTGATATTGGAATACGGTTTTCAGTCCGGTGGTTTTCAGTCCGTCCAGCGCTGTCCATTGATGACGAGGCACGCGGCGGAATCGTGTGTCCCGCCCCGCTCCACCTAACAATGAATAGAGGGTAAGCCCTGCCCTGAGTAACCAGGGGCTGCGTACGGAGTCTGCATAAACCGGGATTAAAAAGGGTTGTAAATGCACCAGTTCCGGGGCATTTTTCAACAGTAACGCGCGCTCATGCAGGCATTCGCGCACCAGTGCGAATTGTCCGTGTTCGAGATAACGCAAACCGCCATGGATCAGTTTGCTGGAACGACTGGACGTGCCACTGGCCAGTTCGCCCTGTTCCAACACCAGCACATGATGACCAGCCGCTGCCGCTGCCTGTGCGACGCCCACACCATGAATACCGCCACCAATAACTACCAGATCGTAGGAGGCGTTCTCAGTCATTATTTTTTTCTGGTTTTTGTACGGTATTTTCACTGGCTTGTAGTCGTGGATCACATAGCATGGCAGTAACATCCCAGGTTTCGATTAATTGCACACCACGAGCGAACCAGTGCAGTGCTATTGCCGGATCTACTATGTCATAAAGTGCCCACGACCATACACCCTGCCACAGCACATCTCTTTCAGGTATCTTTTTATAGTTACAAAATAACACATCAGGGGCCAGTTGCTCGGCCTGTTGGCGGGCAGCATTGTTCCATTGACTGAGTACCCAACCAATACGTTGCATACCGGCATTTCGAGCAGCCTGTAAAACGGCGGCATCAAAAGAAATCAATATACAGTTATGTTGGTGTGCAGCCAGTGCGGCCACCATACGTCGTGCTACTGCTTCTGTGCCAAAATGTGCAACGGTTTCCTGTTTGATTTCTACGAATGCGGTGGCATCAGGCCACTGTGCCAACAGTTGCAATACATCGTCCAGAGTGGGTATCGGCTCATCACTAAACTGTTTGCCAAAGCGCTGTGTTTCACTGGCTCGTAACAGTGCCAGCTCGGCGGTAGTCAGTTGATGAATCTTAGCGCTAACACCAGTGATGCGTTGCAGTTCATCATCATGAAATACCATGGGCACTTCATCGGCAGTAAACTGAACATCAAACTCAATATAGCGCGCACCAGCAGATAATGCGGCCCGTAAGGCGCTAAGGCTGTTTTCGGGATAATTCTGGCTATCGCCACGATGCGCAACCAGGCGATGGGCCAAAATTTGTGGGGGTGTCGTGGATGTTTTCATGGCTCAGTTTTTTGCCCTGTATTTATTTTGTCTACTGCCACAAGAAGTACACGGTGCCAATGCTGGTAACGTTCATTCAACGCTACATTATTTTGCGGTATAAAACGGGAGGTTTCACTCGTGTTCACCCACGCTTGTTCGGGACTGGCCAGCAGGTATGCCAATCCCTTTGCCGTCGCTTCAGTTTGTGGTGAACGTTCCACTGGCAATTGACTGATATCCGCCAGTCGTTGACACAGACTATCCAGTATCGACAAACCTCCGCTGATCACTATGCGTTGCAGTGATACACCGGCATGGTGCATTTCTTTCAGATTAAGGCACAATAAAAACACGATGCTTTCCAGCACTGCCACCATTTTTTCTGGCGGCTGTGCATCATCGGCATGTGGCCCGACAAATTGTGAAAAAAATTGTGGCAGCCAAAATGGCGAACCCAGGCCGGAAATGCCGTTGAGGTACAGCGGAATGTTTTTTGTACTTGCCAGCCAATGGGCATATTGGTGTTGTGCATTTTCCACAGAGATACCCAGTTCATTAGCCACTGCCAGCAGTGCGCTGCCCGCGCCATTCACTGTGGCCTCCAACACCTGTATGGAATTATCGCCATCATCCCAAACCACACTGCGCAACAGGTTTTCCTGTGCCGGGTTTTCTACTGTTGTCGTTTTTGTCGGCAGCATGACGCATTGCATAAAAGCACCGGTACCGATATTGATATAAGCGCTACCCGTTTCAGGTTTTCCACCGGCA
>WFQM01000151.1 GCA_015487095.1 Gammaproteobacteria bacterium
AGCCCTGGGTGATGAAGGAGAACTATTGCAAACCGTATTGAGCGAAGAGAGCGGTCACCGGGTACGCATCACTCACAAACTGCGTGGTGAGCGCGCACGCTGGGTGACAATGGCCGTGACCAACGCAGAAAACGCACTCAATGCGCAAATTGCCACCAAAAGTACCGTATTGCGCCGCTTCGAAGCGTTGCAGGACGTGCTGCAATTGGACAGCCCACCGCAACGGCTAGAGTGTTTCGACATCAGCCACACCATGGGCGAAGCCACAGTAGCCTCCTGCGTGGTGCTGGATACCACAGGACCGGTAAAGTCCGACTACCGGCGCTTCAATATCGACAACATCACCCCCGGTGATGATTACGCCGCCATGCGACAAGCGCTGTTGCGGCGTTATACACGACTGAAAAAAGGCGAAGGCAAGCTACCGGACATTTTGCTCATCGATGGCGGCAAAGGGCAGGTGAGTGAAGCCGAGTCAGTAATGGAGGAATTACAGGTTACCGGCGTCACCCTGCTGGGGGTCTCCAAAGGGCCCGCGCGGCGGCCGGGAGAAGAACAACTGATCTTGTCCGCAGCGTTGTCACCGGGCAAAGAATTGTTGCGAGAGGACGCGCCCCGTATACTGCCCGCAGATTCACCCGCGCTGCACCTCATTCAGCAGATACGCGACGAAGCCCACCGGTTTGCCATCACCGGTCACCGACAGCGCCGCGCCAAAGCGCGTAATACCTCGGTACTGGAAGGTATCAGCGGCCTTGGTCCTAAACGTCGCCAGACCCTGCTGAAACAGTTTGGCGGTTTGCAGGAAGTGGCGCGTGCTGGCGTGGAAGACCTTGCCAGAGTGCCCGGTATCAGCAAGCAACTGGCGCAGCGGGTGTATGATGTGTTTCATGTGGATGAATAATACGAATACCTGAGTAAACATGAGCTTTAATATACCCAACCTGTTGACCCTGCTGCGCATTGCGCTGATTCCCGTTTTTGCCGTGCTGTTTTACCTGCCGGCGGAATGGTCCCATATTGCCGTTACCGCAGTATTTGCCGTGGCCGCCTGGACAGACTGGCTGGATGGCTATCTGGCGCGCCGCATGCGGCTCACCTCGGCCTTTGGCGCTTTTCTTGACCCGGTGGCCGACAAGCTCATGGTTGCCGTGGCACTGGTAATGCTGGTGGACATGAACCCCACACCCTTCCCCGGCGTATTTCTGGCCTTACCTGCCGCCGTGATTATTGGTCGAGAGATTGTTATTTCCGCACTGCGTGAATGGATGGCCGAACTGGGTGAGCGCGCACAGGTGGCCGTATCGGTGATCGGTAAAATTAAAACTGCCACACAAATGCTGGCATTGGTGCTGTTGCTGTACCGCGAGCCCATTGGTGATTTCCCCACAGCAGAAACCGGATTTGTTTTTTTGTACATTTCTGCGGGGCTCACACTGTGGTCTATGGTCATTTATATTCGCTCTGCATGGCCATCACTGCAAAAAGAGGACAATTAAACTGACATTTATTGCCCAGACGCTTGACAGTGAAAGCGCCGCCAGTACAATACACCGGCTTGAAGCGCAGGCGGGAATAGCTCAGCTGGTAGAGCACAACCTTGCCAAGGTTGGGGTCGCGAGTTCGAATCTCGTTTCCCGCTCCATTCCTCTTTTTGATTGAAAAAGAGACAGGGTGGCGCAAGAATGCAAAACCTCGATCCTGCGGTCGGGGTTTTTTTGTTTACGGCTCTTCGATTAAAACGTGGTTGAAGTTTGAGCACGATGAAGGCTGATGTTTGGCGGAATGGCAGAGTGGCTATGCAGCGGATTGCAAATCCGTGTACCTCGGTTCGACTCCGGGTTCCGCCTCCATATTTTTAATCAGATTTGGTTCCCAATTTCCTGGGACAGACGGTACAATCGACACCGTCATCAAGCACGACCCGCCCGGGTGGTGAAACTGGTAGACACAAGGGACTTAAAATCCCTCGACTTAACGGTCGTGCCGGTTCGATTCCGGCCCCGGGCACCATATATAAATCAATAGCTTGAAGAGATATTTCTGATTTAATCTTCACCCGAAAATTTCGCGAAAAACATAATGTAGACAGTTGCTGCTAGTTTAGTATTTTCATTTTCGACTTGGTTTGTTGTGAATACCTTAAAATCCTTCGACTTAATGGTCGTGCCGGTTCGATTACGCCCCCTGGTGCCATTAAATAAGTTAACCTAAGTTTTCCTGCTCTATAAATGCGCGTAAATCCAATTTAGAAATCGCCGTGCAGATACAATGTAGGCGGTTGAATATCTTACTATTTATAAACTTACGTGCTTATTTGTGTAGGCATGATAAGTCTATTAGCTAGATTTGGGTTATGCTCAAGCTGGTTTTTGTCTTGTGAGCGTCATTTTATAGATACTGCAAAGTTAATGCGGTGCTCTAATTACATTTCCGCTGCTGGATGAATAAAAATTAAAAAATGGACTTAAAGCATGTAAACTCTTCGAGATGTAAAGCCCACCCCTGAGCGACTCACCATTGTATCGAAAAATAGGCCGGGCATTGAGGTTATCCGAGGTGCTGCGGGCTCTGGGAAAACAACTACAGCTTTATTGCGGCTTCGATCATTGATAGGGATGTTTGTAAGCCGAAGGAAGCGGCAGCAGTCAGGTGAGCTAGTACGAATTCTCGTTCTTACTTACAATCGAACTCTTAGTGGATATATTGAGGCGCTTACAAAGCAACAAGTAGCCGTGACTGATGGTATCAGTTTGAATATTTCTACCTTTGCAAAATGGGCTATGTTTGCGATAGGTAAAGTGGATATGATTCAGTTCCGCGAACGACGAAATAAAATATTACAGTTAGGAGTAGGAGCAGGGATAAAACTAGACAATGAGTTCTTGTTAAATGAGGTTGAATACGTATTGGGAAGATTCTTACCTGAGAATTTAGATGATTATCTTACAGCGCGAAGGGATGGTAGGGGCGCATCTCCACGCGTTGACAGGCCCATGCGTGAAAGCATCTTAAATGATGTAGTAAAACCCTACCAAGAATGGATCGATGACAAAAAGCTATGGGATTGGAATGATCTCGCCGTCAAATTAGCAAAAGAAAAATTAGAATACAGTTACGATATTATCATATCAGATGAGACTCAGGATTTTTCAGCCAACCAAATTAGGGCGATTCATAATCAAGTTTCTAAGGTTGGCTCGCTGACATTTGTATTAGATTCTGCCCAGCGTATATATGCACGTGGATATACATGGCTATGGCCACAGACACTCCTGTTTCGTAATCCCCGAACGCCAGACATGAAAACACCCCAGCATGGCCAAAACATTGCTTGGTATTCCACCAACCGTATAATGAGGGTGTCAATGTTCCGGTCATAAAACCTCGCCCCAATGCGAGAAAAGTTTTCACACTTTTATCCCAACCAAATAACTGGCGAGTTGTATATTCTTTTAGGGGTCTTCAGAAGAACCTGTGGGTTGATTTTGGCTCAGGAAGCTTTCCCATCGTGTGAAATAGCGCTATTTTAAGCGTTGCATGCTCCCGAAAACCAAAGGCTTTTCTGGTGACCAAATTGACGATGCGATTTAGCTCCTCAACCGTGCCGGATGAATACTGCTTATTTGCCTTGAACCAGCTCATCATCAACGATTGATGATTGCGTACCGTTTTAACGAATTTCTTAATGGGGGCAAGCTGTGACCTCATTGCTCTGCCACACCACTTCCTTAAAAATAACTCTGCCCAATAAGGTGATGTATACGCCCAAAATGCTTGAAAACTTTCTTTATAAAAAATAAGGGGTAACAACCCAACGTACGGGGTTAATAAATTGCGATATACGATGTAACGTAGATTGGCAGTGAGTTTGCAAACCTCAACGAAGTCGGTGATGTTGAGGTTCGTAGGCTCACCCAACCCCAATGCGTTTATCAGTCTGCCGCTCATTGAATCAACCACACTGCTGGCCACTGAAATCTAACCTAATTCGCTATATAGTGCCCGCCCGAAAACCACCTAACCTCATGATTTAATATAAAAAACCACTCCATTCTTGGCGCGAAGAAAGCTATAATAAAGCAAACCTTCCACTAAAAACCTGCAAAAACCGCTTTTTTTCGGTTTTCTTCATAAACTCATGAGTCCCGAGTTATTTACGCCACATTTCGAAAAACATCTGTTCTATCAACATCTTGCCGTTCTGTAATGAATTTCGCCAAGTTGTTGCTTTCAGAGTTAACCAGGAGAAACTCAGGAAAGCTTTGTCGCAGAGCGATAGCCACT
>WFQM01000152.1 GCA_015487095.1 Gammaproteobacteria bacterium
ATCCGGCGTCCTTCCCGGAAATAGCCACGCATTTGAATCTGCTCAATGACCTCAGGTTTGTTTGGCGTGGAAACGTCATAAAAGATAGCGGTGGTGTAATCATTGTCAGGTTGCGGATAGACCACAGTCAGGCTTTCATCGGTTCGTGAAGGTGTGTCGGTAATATAATAAGGCTCATCATGCCGGGCTAAAATGGTGACCCGCTGGTTTTCTTTGTCAAGAAAGAGGTTTAAGCCACGCGCCCCCAAGTCTATTTTAGCCAGTGTGCTTAAGTCGTGAGGAGGAAATCCCTTCGCAATAATAAAGTGCCGACCGCTAAGAATATACATATTGCCTTGTCGGTCTGTTTTGACAATATCACCTTCATTGACACCTGCTACCTGGTTGTTTGTATCAGAAACATCGCTGGGTGTGGCCGGAGAGTCATTGGGTGTGTCGCCGGATAAACCGACTTCATCACTAACGCCGGGCGCACCCGCACCGGGCAAGCCGGGTTCGAGCCTGTCGCCGTCTGAAGGGCAGCTGTAATAATTGTGACGTGGGACTGATGCATAACGCTTGATTAATGACGTGGTTATGTAATTTTTTAATTCATCGCAATCATTGACCTGTTGCAAGCGCAAGGCGGCTAATGGAACACGCTGTATTAATTTTTCCGACGTGGGTTGCGAGTTTGTAGGACTGGAATTGTCGCTGGAGCAGGCGGCTGTTAGTAATATCAAAATGAGCAATCCTGGCCATTTATGCCATGCTACACAATGTGTGTATTTTCTAAACAGCATGCGATTTCCCTCGTTGAATATGACGGTGTTATTTTGTTTAGCATGGCTCTGTGTTTTCTTCTGGAGCCTGCAATATTTTTTTGTGAGCACACGGTAATTAACGCTTAACCTTATAAAAAAGGTTCATTTAATTTTTCAATATTGGGTATTCAGAAGAAGTGTGCCGAGTAGAGGCGTAATGAATAAGAAAGCTAAGGTATGCACATGCTCCTGATGGCGCAACAGGCCGATTGGATATGTGAATGTATGAGGAAATGGTGAATGAGCAATAAATGCCGTTCGTGCGGGTGGATACACGGAATTCCTGACGTAGAGGACATTGCTTTGCTTGCAAAGTACTTAATTTTGGCATGCTTTATTTAATAATTCGCCAATAATTACGAATAACGACGGATTGTTATAACAGTTCGTCAGTACTGGCGATTTGATTTTTTGGTTGGCATGAGCTATATATCGTCAAAAATTACGAAAAATACCTGTTTATTGGCTTAACTCGTCAAAGGTGGCGATAATGAAGATTTCCAGACTACTTGCCGATGAGGCTATTCTGGCCGAGCTGGGTGGCCGTATTGCACGACGTCGGCTTGAGCTGCAACTGACTCAAGCCAACTTGGCAGAACAAGCAGGTGTCGCCAAGCGTACAGTGGAACGCATTGAAGCCGGCGCTTCGGCGCAGATGGCCAGCCTGATCCGTATTTTCCGAGTATTGGAGTTGTTGCCAAATCTGGAATTACTGCTGCCCGATGCCCAACCGAGTCCCATGGATTTGCTTCGACAAAAAGGCAAAGTGCGGCAGCGTGCCTCCAGTCAGCAGCAGGCAAATCATGTTGCTGAAGAAGCGCAGCCATGGTCCTGGGATGACGACACATGAGCCATGTTGCCGAGGTGCGATTATGGGGGCGCAGTATCGGAGCGGTATCGCTAGCTGACGGCGATGAAGTTGCCAGCTTTGAATATGATCCCGCTTTTATTGGTAGTGGCATTGAAATTGCCCCATTGATGATGCCGTTGGCCAGCCGTGTTTACCGTTTTCCTGAACTGTCCCGGCAGACATTTCACGGTCTGCCGGGTTTGCTGGCGGATTCCCTGCCGGACAAGTTTGGCAATGCGCTCATTGATGCCTGGCTGGCCACTCAAGGGCGGCAGCCGGAGTCGTTTAACGCGCTAGAGCGCTTATGTTACACAGGAGAACGGGGCATGGGGGCGCTGGAATTCACCCCGGCCATTGGACCGCAGACGCGGCAGGCAAACCAGATACAAATTGATACACTGGTTAAACTGGCATCGCAGGTGCTTAGCCATCGCAGTGATCTGCGCGCTTCTTTTGCGGATGCAGAGAAAGAGCAGGCGCTGGCTGATATTCTGCGCGTTGGCACTTCAGCCGGTGGTGCGCGCGCCAAGGCAGTGATCGCCTGGAATCCGATCAGCAACGAGGTGCGTTCCGGACAGGTGTCGGCAGGGGAGGGTTTTGAATACTGGCTGTTAAAGTTTGATGGTGTTACGGGGAACCAGGACAAAGAGCTGGAAGACCCGCAGGGTTTTGGTGTCATCGAATACGCCTATTACCTGATGGCAAAAGACTGTGGCATTGACATCAGCGAGTGCCGCCTGTTCGAGGAAAATGGCCGACAGCATTTTATGACGCGGCGTTTTGATCGTCTGGCCAGCGGTGAAAAACGGCACATGCAATCGTTATGCGCACTGGCACACTTTGATTTTAATCTCGCAGGTGCCTACAGCTACGAACAGGCATTGTTGGTGATTCGTCAGTTGGGTTTACCCATGCAGACCATTGAAGAACAATTCCGGCGAATGGTGTTTAATATCATCGCTCGCAATCAGGATGATCATGTGAAAAATATCGCCTTTCTGATGGACAAGTCCGGCACTTGGTCGCTGTCACCAGCTTTTGATCTTACATTCAGTTTTAATCCTGTTGGCCGATGGACAGCCAATCATCAAATGATGCTCAACGGCAAACGGGATAATTTTACTCTGGATGATTTCAAGGCCTGTGCAAAAACAGCCGCAATGAAGCGCGGACGTGCCGAGGCCATTATCCGAGAAGTGCAGCAGGTTGTGTCGAACTGGCAGACTTATGCTGAAAATGCTGATGTACCACCTGTGTGGCAAGCACAAATACAGAATGCGCTTCGGCTAAAGGGTTACAACTAAAAAAATGCTACCCGGAAAATTTCTGAGGTAGTGCGTTCAGTGGTCATTTTTTGGGGAGAAAAACACTTGTTGTGGCTGGCTGCAAAGTAGGTATTTGCAATTCACCCATGATATTCCGGAGTCGTCATTTTTTGGTTTTCAACTTTTAAATTGTTTATGTGCAGGAGGTCTGCAAATGTTTGATCGTAGATATAAATCGTTGTTATTGATTATCGTAATACAGTTATTGTTCGCCCCATCTGTGTTTTCTGATAGCGCTTACACACTTTTTGAATCCGGTCAGGTACGTCCTTTAGCAATGTCACCGGACGGCAAAAAATTATTTGCACTTAATACGCCAGATAATCGTTTGGAAATATTCAGCATTAAAAGAAACGGCACATTAAAACATCAGCGCTCTATCCTGGTGGGCATGGAACCTGTCGCACTTGCTGTGCGAAATCGCAATGAAGTCTGGGTAGTTAACAGCATTTCTGACAGTGTCAGTATTGTCAATGTTGGCCGTGGAGCCAAACAGGTGATCAAAACCTTATTGGTGGGTGATGAACCCATGGATATTGTTTTTGCCGGAGAGCATAACGAGCGAGCATTTATTACCACTGCACACCGTGGTCAAAACTCACCCGTTGATTCGGCATTAACCACGCCGGGTGTGGGGCGCGCAGATGTCTGGGTTTTTGATGTCGATGATGTGGATCATGATACCAGCCTGGGCGGTACTCCGCTGACCATCATCACCCTGTTTACAGACTCCCCCCGCGCATTAACGGTTTCTGCGGATGGCAGTAAAGTCTATGCTGCCGGTTTCAAAACAGGTAACAAAACGACGACCATTGCGGAAACGGTGGTGACTGACAATGGCGGTGTTCCGTTGGCCAGCCTGAATGTGGATACCGATGGTGACGGTGTGCCTGAAGCACATATGACCGATACGGCGGGCAATATGCAACCGTTAACCGGTCTGATTGTGCAGCATGATGGTGAACACTGGGTTGATGAAAGCGGTAAAGTCTGGGATCACCTGGTTAACTTTAACCTGCCGGATAAAGACGTGTTTGTGATTGATGCCAATGCGGACATACCCGTGGAAATTGAAGCGATTTCTGGTGTCGGTACCATTATTTTCAACATGATCAGCAACCCGGTCAATGGAAAGGTCTATGTGACCAATACGGAAGCACTGAACCTGAAACGTTTCACCGGCCCTGCCGGTACGTTACCTGAAACGACTGATGCACCAGCAACCGATTACACAACCCTCAACGGACATTTTGTCGAAAGCCGTATCAGCATACTGGATGACGGCAATGTAATCCCCGTGCATTTGAATAAACATATTGATTACAGTGTGTGTTGTAATGATTTGCCCAATGATGAAAATGCCAGGTCACTGGCACAGCCCATGGATATGGCCATCAGCAGTGATGGCAAAATTCTGTATGTTGCCGCATTTGGTTCAGGCAAGGTCGGTGTGTTTGATACCGCTCAATTAGAACATAATACGTTTGTTCCTGATCTTGCTAATCAAATTCAATTAAGTGGTGGCGGCCCTGCGGGTCTTGTATTGAATGAAAAGAAGAATCGTTTGTACGTGTTAACACGTTTTAACAACGCGATTTCCATTGTTGATACCAACACCAATACAGAGCTTTCGCAGGTGCAAATGTATAATCCCGAACCTGCACACATCGTTAAAGGCCGTCAGTATCATTATGATGCATCACTGACCTCCAGTCGTGGCGACAGCTCTTGCGCCTTATGCCATGTGTTTGGTGACATGGACCAACTGGCCTGGTCCCTGGGTGATCCCAGTGCCAGCGAGGTATTGAACCCCAGCGCCGCTGATTATCCCGGTGGTCCCAGTGACCTGGCCATTAACCATGAGGATTTTGGGCTGCCCATCAGCCCGCATTTTGCGCCCGTTAAAGGCCCAATGGCTACGCAGAGCATGCGCGGAATGGCCAACCACGGCGCGATGCACTGGCGTGGTGACCAGACAGGTGGAAACCTGGAAGCCGATGGCTCTCAGGAAGACAATGTGCAGCCTGACATGGGTATTTATAATGAACGCTTAGCATTCTCCAAGTTCAACAATACGTTTGTAGGGCTTCAAGGACGCAGCACTCGACTGTCCACAGAAGCCATGGATGAATTCACTGACTTTGCGCTGGAGCTGATGTACCCGGCAAACCCGATTCGTTACCTCGATGATTCTCTGACGCCAGTACAGCAGGCGGGCAAGGATTTCTTTTTTGATTCCACCAAGGTGGTAGACACGGCATTTAACTGTAGTGGTTGCCATGTGGTTGATCGTGACTTCAATAAAGACATGACCGACAAACCGGGTGTTTTTGGTACCAATAGCAGAAATACCTTTGCCTTTATTCAGCAATTTCTGAAGATTCCTCATCTGCGTAATTTGTACAACAAGGTGGGCATGTTTGGTATGCCTAACAGTCGTAAGTATCTAGCGGATGACCCCTTTACTGGAATGGACCCCGCCTGGGACCCAAATGTGCCAGAAGATTTCCAGAAGATTTCTCATCAGCTTTTCTTTGGAAATGACAACGTGCATACAGGCGACCAAATCAAAGGCTTTGGTTATACACAGGACGGCAGCACAGATACCATATTTCGTTTCCACAATACCAATGGTTTCCTGCCGCGTGCGCCGGGAACGGTGACCCCATTGGACCCGGGTAATCCTGACAATCTGCCAATCTCTCCTGAAGGAATGGAAATACGCCGTAATCTTGAACAGTATATGATGGTGTTTCCCAGCAACTTCTTCCCCATTATGGGCCAACAGGTTACGTTGACCAAAAACAATGGCGATATTGTCGGCCCGCGAATCGACTTGATGATTGCAAGAGCGGATCTTGGTGAATGCGATCTGGTCGCGCAAAAGAAAAAGCAGGGTTTTCTCTATCAGCGGGATGGTACTTTTGCACGAGACTCCATATATAAAAGGCAACTTACCGACGCTGCATTGCGTAAAAAAGCCAAACACCGCAACAATATTACCTATACCTGCACGCCCCCAGGGTCCGGCATACGCATTGCGTTGGACCGTGACGAAGACGGCGCGTTGAATGGTGATGAGCGCTGGGCGGGAACTGATCCGGCTGATCCTGACAGCATCCCGTTCAATAAAATGCTGTTTAATATGTCTACCTGGTGGACTTTTTATGGCCTGAATTTATCCTTTACCACATCAAATCGTCCGGGATTTTATAGTCCGCATATGGGGCATCCTCAGACAGTTTGGGCTTGGTAGCAGCTTACATACAATGCCTCGCGTGAATAACAATCTGATAATGAGAAACCCGCCAGTCTAAATGTGAGCCAAGGGCAAATTATCTTGCCAGTGCTTGGTTCACATTTAACCACGCAGAATCATGAAGAAAAAAGAGACTGTTGTTAATTTTCGGAGTTTCAGAAAAATGAACTTTCTGACGCGTTATAGTTTTGGTTATAAATCTGGTGGTTGAGCTTATAAAGTGAAAATTTCATTATGCCGATCTTGATCGGCTATCTTTGGAACAATCAAATTGTTTTATTGTTAGGTTTGATGTTCGATTTTATTGTCTGATACATTGTATGAATGTTAAAGTGACAGCATCTTTAATGTCATTACGACACCGAAGAATGTAAGACAGTGTTATTTTTTCGATGGATTTTTTCAACGTGTCCGAAAAAGTTAAAAGTCCGCCTTTAATTAAAAAAGTTTTGAAAAACGCATGTTACATGTTTATAGTGAGGACTTTGAGAGCGCCAAATTATTAATGATTTAGCGGGTTTTCTGGAGTTGGTATATAGTCGAAAATAAACCGCAGGTTTTCAAAGAAGGTTACCCTTTTTTCTGAAATTTATTCAACCATTAACTGTCAAAGGAATGATATTGTGAAATCAAAATATTTATTAATATTAAGTATAATGTTTTTTTCAGGAGCGGTATTTGCTGATCCTTGGTCTGGGCGAGTAGAGATTACAAGCCTTAATCCATATGAAGGAGGATTAATTTTTATAACGAGTTATGAAAATGCAGAAATTAGTACCTGTGCAAATGGGGCAAGGTTTTCTATCGATAAATCACATGCAAATTATACAATTTTAGTAAGTTCTATGATTGCTGCATTTATGTCGGGGAAAAAAATTAATTTCAAAATCTCCAGTGGTCAGCAGCCTGCATGTTCGCCTAAAATAGATAGGTTTTTCATATATAATTAAGGTGAATTTTTACGGCTTTACAGTTAATGAATTGCAGCCCCCTTCAGTGGCCAGAAAACAGTATTTATTCACAGTTTTCTGGTGACTGTTTCTGAAGGCATTGTCTTCAGAATAAGGGGGGAGATATATTGAGTTTATTGCTGTTGGCTAAAATACAAAAATCGAAACTAATGTTTGGAGCATCCCGTTTTTGTAAGTCCGGGAATTAAGATGTGACATTATTTTGATAAATTAGAATAGGAAATATTAATGAATTGGAAAAACCAGTTATTCATTAAAAATATAATAGCTGTACTTCTGTTTGTTTGTATCAATATATTTGTAGCAGGAGGAGTATACGCTGCTGATCAATATACGGTTGCGAAAGGAAAATATATTATTGTTTTAAAAGAGCGCGAATTTGTGCGTGGTTTGAATGTCAGTAAAATGGGTGAATCGGTTGGGCAAGTTGCAGACAGATTGGTCAACGAAGTAAGGCAAAATCAAATTTCTGTTGACGCCCAAAAAGGAGTATTTCGCTCTGCGAGCAATGCTGATGAAGTCAACAAATTAGGGCTGATATATGAACATGCGATTAAAGGTTTTTCTGCTGCACTAACAGAAGAGTCTGTACAATTTTTGAAGAACAAGCCTGAAGTCAGTTATATCGAATCTGATATATTAATAAGTATCAGTGCAATACAAACGCCAACACCTTCATGGGGGCTGGATAGGGTCGATCAACAGAATTTGCCGTTGGATCAATCGTATCAATACAATACTGATGGTAGCAATGTTCATGTTTATATTTTAGATACAGGTATAAGAGCAACTCATAATGAGTTCGGTAATCGGGTTGGTAGCGGTTATGATTTTATCGATAATGACGCAGACGCAGACGATTGTCACGGCCATGGAACGCACGTAGCGGGAATAGTTGGTGGTGCCAGCTTTGGTGTCGCAAAAAATGCCATACTGTATCCAGTCCGGGTTATGAGTTGCACGGGCCTTGGGCAGTATAGCCAAATTCTTGCTGGTATTGATTGGGTTAGTGTTAACCACCACTCCCCCGCTGTTGCAAATATGAGTTTGGGAGGGCCAGCATCTCAAGCCCTGGATACGGCACTAAATAATGCGATAAATGCGGGTGTGTCCTTTATTGTCGCTGCTGGCAATAACAATAGTGATGCCTGCAATGTAAGCCCGGCGCGTGTCGTTAATGCCATTACTGTGGCATCTTCAGACTCATCTGATCAAAGGTCTGGTTTTTCAAATACAGGAACATGTGTAGACATTTTTGCGCCCGGGAGTTTTATTACGTCAGCTTGGCATACCAGCAATACGGCGACTAATACAATAAGTGGGACATCGATGGCGGCTCCACATGTGGCCGGTGTTGCTGCACTATTTCTAGAAACAAATTTCACAGCATCAACTGCTGAAGTAACAAACGCTATTATAACCGATAGCACCACCAATCAAATTGCCGATGTGGGCGCAGGAACACCTAACCGCTTATTGTTTAGTCAACTGACTAACACTCCATCACCTCCACCGGCACCCTCAGCGCATTTGGGATGGCTGGTTCCTGTAATCAATCTGATTCTTTTTTAAGCGTAGAAGTTTCAAAACTCTGTATAAAGAAAACCCACCTGATATTTCTGTCAGGTGGGTTTTTTATGGCTTGAGAGTTTTTTTACCACATCAAGTCGTCCGGGATTTTATAGTCCGCATATGGGTCATTATCAACTGACTCAGTTTTGGTAGAAGGCTCGCATAAAATAATACATCGTTCATCGCGTTGCTTGATTTTTTCCGCAACAGGCACGGGGACCAGTTCGTAAGTGTCCCCAAGTTTGGCGATAGCCAGATGGCCAGCGATGAGGTGTGTATGGGTTTGTTCTGAAATATAAAGGTGTTTTACCACGTTGGCATCGGTAAAGTTATAAACCACATCACCGCCCCCGTCTGCAACCCGGTTGGTTTCGATCAATTGCTTGATCTGGGCGGCAATAGCCTTGTGTTCAGCTTCCGCTTTTTTTGCCTGATTCAGTTCACGGTCGCGCTCAACTTTTTCAGCATGTTTTTTTTGAGCCAATAACGTTGCTTCATCGGCCTGAATCGGAGTGCCTTTTTTACTTTTTTGCTTCTTGTTTTTATATTGCTTGTGTTTGGCCTGTTTCGCCTTTTTATCATCCACCAAGCCGGTTTTTTTCAATTGTTCAAAGAGTGAATTTCCCATCGAGCAATGCTCCAAATGTAAAGAAGTGTTATTTGTTTATGTTATTTTGATCAGCATCATCATTTTGCGATGCAATGCTTTGTGTTTCAATGTTACGCGTTGCCGTTTCAATCTGGTCAATATTTTCCACAGGTTTTTTGCTTGAAATACCCATCTCGGTGAATTTTCGTGCGCCGGGCAACACCCGGGTATCAAACGAGGCGATAGCCTTGTTGTAATGTTGTACCGAATTATTGAGGTTTTTTCCAACCTTGCCAAGGTGTTCTGCAAAAGTTGCCAGCCGACCATAAAGGTCTTCGCCCACCTCCCGAATGTGCTGCGCATTTTCAGCAAGAGACTCCTGACGCCAGCCGTAGGCCACCGCACGTAACAGCGCGACAAAACTGGTTGGTGTGGCAAGAATCACTTTTTTCTGCATGGCATCTTCTAACAATGAATAGTCATTATCCAGTGCGGCACTCAAAAACTGGTCGCCAGGAATAAATAAAACGACAAAATCCGGTGAATTCTTGAACTGATTCCAGTACCCCTTACCGGCCAGTTCCTGCACTCGTTTACGCACATTTTTGGTGTGGCGGACCAAATGCGCTTCCCGCTCTTTTTCGTCACCGGCCTCCACCGCAGAGAGATAGGCATCCAACGGAGTTTTAACATCCACGACAATTTCCCGTCCACCGGGCATGCGCACAATCATATCAGGTCGCATAGCACCGTCTTCAGTTTG
>WFQM01000153.1 GCA_015487095.1 Gammaproteobacteria bacterium
GGTGGTGAGATTCAGCGTTGCATCCTTCAACCAGGCTTCACGGGCTGTGGTGCTTATACGGAAACAATCGTAATGAATGTCATGCACGTCATTTTCCTGTAGTGACGGTTGTAGGGATTGTGAAGGAAAGCGGCGTAATAATGCACGAATGCGGGCCAGTAATACCCGAGGCTGTACCGGTTTGGTAACGTAGTCATCGGCCCCGATTTCCAGACCGACAACCTGATCGATATCTTCGTCTCGTGCGGTGAGCATGAGGATTGGCCCGGAATATTTGGGGCGTACGGTCTTGCAGATTTCCAGCCCGTCCATTCCTGGCAACATCAGGTCTAATACGACCAGGTCAGGCGCTTCGACGATGATGCGCTGGCAGGCTTTATCGCCTCTGTGCTCAATGGATACCGCCATTGCCTGTTGCTGCAAATATTCCTGGACGAGGGTGGAGAGTCGGACATCATCCTCAACCAGCAATATTCGAGTATTTGCTTCGGGCATTGCAGGCACGTTGTTTTACCTCACATCAGGGATAGTGTCTCCATTATAGCTATCTGACTTTGTTTGTACTGTTGTGGCTGTGTGCGATATTTGTATCAAAGTGTAACGGTGGGTATTGTTGGAATGATTGATAATCAAGCGCTAAAAACATCTGTTTTAAAGATCACCGGGCAATGTTATTAAGTGTAGGTTGGTGGTGAGCTTGCGAACCCCAACGGAATCGACGATGTTGGGGTTCGCAAGCTCACCACCAACCTACGGTACGCCGTTTTTTGTTAGCTTAATGATATTGGATCACCGGATATTTAACGCAAAGGTCGCAAAGACGCAGAGGTCGCAACGTTTTTAGTGTTTTTCTCTGCGTCCTTTGCGTCTCTGCGACCTCTGCGTTTATAACACGTCACTTGTCAGCATCACGGCAATATATTTCCCACTATGCCGGAACGGTTGTTCGGGGGCTTAAACCCCTGGATTCCGGCTAAAAACGTACCGGAATGACGGTGTTTTCAGTCACCGGTAATGAAGTGCTAACAGAGTGATTTAGCCTCTGATTCACATTATCACTTTATAAGTGCTGTATTATTCAGCGAATATCCAGATCTTCCAGCAGAGCCGAAAGTCGTTCCAGACGCTGAACCGGGTCGTCTAACTGCAAAAAGTATTGCTTTTGTTCGAGGCGGATAGGCAGCAACTCTGCCAGTCGGCTACCGACCCAGCTGGCATCGTCATATTTTTTTTCCACTTTTGCAAACGGATAACCGAGTTGCCCGAACAGATTACGCAAAACATTTACGGCGTGACTGAATTCTGCGGGCAGAGGATGGGATGCTTCGTTATCCAGTAATTTTACTTCCACCATTGTAAGCTGGTTGGCCTGTACTTCACGGGAGATGATTTCGAAGCGTTGTTGACCGCAGGCGGTAATACCCAGCAGGCCATCCGGTTGTTTGCTGAAATAACAGATTTCGGTGAGGGTGCCGGTGTCGTAGGTATCAGCGGCCTTGCCAACTTCCGAACCATCGCGAATCAGACATACACCAAAGCCAGAATTTGTTTTCATGCAGTTGCTGACCATGTCGAGATAACGTGGCTCGAAAATGCGCAATGGCAGGGTGCCGCCGGGAAACAACACGGCGTGCAGCGGAAACAATGGAATGCTGAGTGTGCTCATGGGTGCGCTTCTTTACCCCAGCGTGGTATCAAGGTGTGTTTAATGCTCAGGTGGTCCAGTATCCGTGCAACCACAAAGTCGATGAGTGCATCGATACTTTGCGGCTGGTGATAAAAACCGGGGCTGGCGGGCATGATAGTAACCCCCAGCTGTGAAAGTTTCAGCATGTTTTCCAGGTGAATGGCTGAAACGGGCATTTCACGGTGCAGTAAAATCAGCGGGCGGCGTTCTTTCAGCATCACGTCGGCTGCGCGTTCGATAAGGTCACGACTGGCACCATTGGCGACGGCGGACAATGTCGCTGAAGAGCAGGGGCAGATCACCATGGCCTGAGCGGTGTTGGAGCCACTGGCGACTGGCGACATCCACTGGTCGCGGCCAAAGACATGCAGTTGCTGCTCGGTGGCGTTGAAATATTCACTGAGGAACAGCTGTTGTTCTTCGGCCCGTCCCGGCAGGTCGAAGTTTGTTTCGGTGGCGATGACGACTTGTGCTGCTTGTGAAATCATCAGGTACACCTCACGTTCTGTATCCAGCAGGCATTCCAGCAGGCGCAGGCCGTATTGGGCACCGGAGGCACCGGTTATTGCGAGGGTAATTGGCGTATTGTGGTTTTGCATCATGTTGCCAGCCTACAGTTTTTTGTGGGAATGACCCGGGTTAACAAATGGTGGTATGTCATCGACTGTTTCGTTATCCGTCTCTGGCCTTTGCCCGCAAAGCTTCAAGCAGCTTTTCATGTATTCCGCCAAAGGCACCGTTGCTCATGATCAGTATGTGGTCGCCGGAGCGGGTGCTCTTGATGATGTGCATGACCAGCTGGTCAATGTCATCAAAAATTTGTGCGGTGTGCAATGCTGCGGTTATGTGGCCGAGGTTCCAGTCCAGTCCGGTGGGCTGATAGAGCAGCACGGTGTCGGCGGCATCCAGTGCCGGGCCGAGGGTATGGCGGTGAATGCCCAGGCGCATGGTGTTGGAGCGTGGCTCCAGTACTGCGATGATGCGCGAAGTCCCGGTTTTTGCGCGCAGCCCGGCAAGGGTGGTTTTGATGGCGGTGGGATGGTGGGCGAAGTCATCATAAACGGTGATGCCGCTGATTTCGCCACGAATCTCCATACGCCGTTTCGGGCTTTGAAATTGCCCTAATGCTTCAATGGCGTATTTCGTCGGTACCCCGGCGTGGCGTGCGGCGGCAATGGCGGCCAGTGCGTTGTTGACGTTGTGTTGCCCCAGTGAATCCCAATACACAGTACCTTGTGATTGTCTGTCAAAAAATACCTCAAAGGCGCTGCCATCAGCCTGTTTCAGTTCCGCATGCCAGCCGTTGCCAGCGTGTTCATCGATGCTTTCCACCGGTGTCCAGCAGCCCATCTTCAGTACCTGCTGAAGATGGGTATCAGCCTGGGGCGCGATAATCAGGCCGTTACCGGGCACGGTGCGTATCAAATGGTGAAACTGACGCTCAATGGCTTCAATGTCAGGAAAAATATCGGCGTGGTCGTATTCAAGGTTATTGAGTACCACGGTGCGTGGCCGGTAGTGTACAAATTTGGAACGTTTATCGAAGAAGGCAGTGTCGTATTCATCCGCTTCCACGACAAAAAACGGGGCGTTACCGGCACGGGCGGAGAGGCCAAAATTGCGTGGCACACCGCCAATTAAAAACCCCGGAGCCAGTCCGGCGTCTTCCAGAATCCACGCCAGCATGGATGCTGTCGTGGTTTTGCCATGGGTGCCTGCCACCGCCAGCACCCAGCGATCCTTGAGCAGGTAATCGGCGAGAAAGGCCGGGCCGGAGGTATAGGCCAGACCGTGCTCCAATACAAATTCCACGGCGACATTGCCGCGTGACAGGGCGTTGCCGATGACCACCAGGTCGGGATTATTAGCGAACTGACCGGGGTCGAAGCCTTCGGTAAGCACAATGCCGGCTTTTGCCAACTGGGTGCTCATGGGTGGATACACATTCTGGTCCGAGCCGCTGACGGTGAAACCCAGCTCGCGTGCCAGCAGGGCGATGCCACCCATAAATGTGCCGCAAATACCGAGGATATGAATGTGCATCAGCCTGTAGCTACCCCGGCAATTTGCAGTGCGACCATCACACGAATGGAAGTATAGATATAAAGCAGGGCGATGCCAGTGCCTATCCACATGGGTACGTCCACCGAGTGACGCAGAATGTGACCAATCACACTGATATTCCAGATGACCAATACCAATAGCAGAATGGACAACGAGCTGGGGTCATCGGCGCTGGTTTGTTGCAGGTAGGCCACCAGCGGCCAGCCCATGAATTCAAACAGGGTACCGGTGGCGGCAAAGGCCGTCACGGTTTGTATGATGCGACCCTGATAACCGCGAATCCACAGGGCGAGCCAAGCCAGGCCGATTAGCAGCAAGGTATCGATACCGGCGGATAGCAGTGCAAGCCCGAAGGTTTGGTCCAGCGCTGCAATGACCACTCCCATCAAGAGATAAGCGCCGATACACAGTAGCATGAGGAACCGTGAGTGCGGCAGATCTTGCGGCGCAGCGCGCAGGCGCATGATGTTAAAAATCAGAATAATGAGTGCATTCATGGGAATGTGGGCTGCAATGTTAGGTTGGGCTACCGTTTTTTAATATCGCTGGGTAGCAATTGTCTGTCATGCATCATGCTGAGTACATCGGCTTGATGAGAACGAATGCGATAAATTGCCCGGTAAAGGGTAGGGTAGTATTTTTCGGCAGTCATTTCGTTGATATTCGGGGTTTTCCTGCCAGCAGGAGGATGTTCGGCAATTTGTCGGGATCTCGCAATAATTTTTCTCACCGTTTTGCCCGCACTGCTGGAAGGTTTTTCGCTAATATCATCGTGGATGGCTGTTAAGCGATGTTTGGCGCGATCTGCCCAGTAGACCTTCATTCCTGAATGCCAGACTCTTTCAAAATATCGCCCGCCGGGGTTACCTGTCCGGCTGCGCTGTCGGCCAACTCTGCCTCGATCTGCTTTCTGAGCACCATTTCATAAATGACATCATCCCAGGATGCCTGGTCGTTCAGTTGCTCAATCAGTTCATGGGCGGTTTGTTTGACGTTTGTTTGCATAACAATACTCCCCGGTATTTTCTCACAGCCTAGCATACTGTAAGTTCGTACCAAGTTGTGGCTGGGCATGGAATAATGTGCCCCATTGTAATGCGCGTGGTGTGACAATATGACGGTTATCGCACGCAGCTAAAAAAGAGAGCAAAACAACATGCCTGAAGTCCCTGAAAAACCTCTGTTCATTGATACAGAAAATGCCCTGGCCGAGCTGTGCGACAAATTGCGTGGCCAGCCAGTGTTAGCGCTAGACACAGAGTTCCTGCGCGAAAAAACCTACTATGCCCAGCTATGTCTGCTGCAAGTGGCTGCCGACGGAGTGATTGCCTGCGTTGATCCGCTGGCGCTGGATCTTGCGCCTCTGCTGGATATCATCTATGACCCTGCTGTGATCAAGGTGATGCACAGCGCACGGCAGGATATGGAAATCTTTTTTGATTTGCGTGGTGATGTGCCACGACCATTGTTTGATACGCAAATTGCCGCTACGTTGATGGGGTTTGGTGAGCAGGTGGGTTATGCCAATCTGGTGCAACAGATGCTGGGCGTGACCCTGGATAAAGCCGCTACGCGCACAGACTGGAGCCAGCGACCACTGGATGCCGAACAAGTCAATTACGCCGCCGATGATGTGCGTTACCTGTTTACTGTCTACCATCAACAAATGGATGTGCTTGGCAACAAAGGACGACTTGAGTGGTTGCAGACAGACTTTGATGAAATGAGTGACCGCAGTACCTATGCGCCTGCGCCCGAGGACTTGTGGAAACGGGTGCGTGGCGCGCAAAAATTATCATCACCCCAGTTGGCGGTATTGCGTGGTCTGGCGGTGTGGCGTGAGGAGCGTGCGCAGACAGGTAACCGGCCGCGACGCTGGATACTTAAAGATGAAGTGATGGTAGACCTTGCCCGCCGTTCGCCCGACCAGCTGAGTGGCCTGGCAAAAATTCGGGGCATTGAAGAACGTTTATTAAGCCGCCACGGTAATACTCTGCTCAAGGTGATCGCCGAGGCCAAAGACACTGATCCTGCCGGTTGGCCGACAAAATCAAAGAGCCAGCGTTTGGCTGCCGAGCAGGATGCGGTGGTGGACCTGCTCATGGCTGTATTGCGCTTTCGCGGTAATCAACATGACGTTAGCCCGGCCCTACTGGCCAGCCGCAAACAACTGGAAACGTTAGTGGCCGGAGATACAGAGAGTGCGGTGTTGAATGGCTGGCGTGCTGAATTGGTCGGCCATGATTTACAGGCGGTATTGGCGGGAGAAATGATGGTGAAGGTGACGAATGGAGAGTTAAAGCTGGTGACATAGTCACCGCCATAGCCGCCACCATGATCACCGCCATAAAGAATAAAGCAGATTAAAAAAGCGGGCACGGTTATTAATGACAACCATTTTCCAGCGACATTTTCCCTGGCGAGAAAATAACGACTTTCAATTATTGGTGGATGGTGGAGAAATTTTTCCGGCGATGCTGGCCAGTATCCGTGCGGCACAGTCGCAAATTCTTCTCGAAATGTATCTGGTGGAATCAGGCTCGTTGCTGGATCAGTTTATTATTTCCCTGAGTGATGCAGTGCAACGTGGCGTGAATGTTTACGTGTTATTTGATGGTTATGGTGCGCGTGGTTTAAGCAACAAAGATCGACAGCGTATTATCCAGGCCGGCATTCATCTGGCTATCTATAACCCGTTACGACTTGGCAAAGTCAGGCGTAATCTGCTGCGGGACCACCGTAAATTATTGGTAGTGGATAAGGCTCAAGCCTTTGTGGGGGGCATGGGGCTGACCGATGCTTTTGATGTTGAAGTCAATCCTCAGACTTTTTGGCACGATGTTGCGGTGTGTATTGAAGGGCCGGTGGTGGCTGATTGGTCTGCGGTGTTTTGCCGCAATTGGCGTTACTGGGCAAGACAAAGAGTGTTGCCAGTGGGAGAGGTGAATGCTGATGTGGAAAGTGTGTCGGCAGGACAGGCCGGGCGTGTTGTCGGAGGCCGTCATTTTGGTGCCCTGAGTATCCATCACTTTTTTCTTAAACGTGTGCGCAATGCAGAACGCCGGGTGTGGATGATGACGGCTTATTTTGTGCCTTCACGCCGCTTATTGCATGCTTTGCGCAAAGCCGCCAAACGCGGCGTGAATGTCTGTTTATTATTACCGGGTTCAAAAACAGATCATCCAGCAGTACGTTATGCAGGGCACCAGCATTATTATTCCTTGTTACGTGCGGGGGTGCGTATTTTTGAATATCAGCCACGGTTTTTACACGCCAAAGTATTGATGTGTGATGACTGGGTGTCATTGGGTTCCAGCAACGTGGATCGCTGGAATTTGCGCTGGAACCTGGAAGCCAATCAGGAAATTGAAAACAGTAATTTTGCAGCACGCACACGCGAATTGTTTGAAACCGACTTTGCTTTCAGTGAAGAGTGTTATTTAAACACATGGCAAATGCGCCCCCGTTACCGGCGTGTGTTGGAGTGGTTTTGGGGAAAGGTTGCTCTGTGGCTTGAAAGTATTGGTAGTCGCATTCGGCGTCGTAAAAGATAAGTCAATAATTTGCGCATATGACACCTGAATCCAGTTCGCCTCAATATGGAATACTCGTTATTTAATTTTCAGTCATCAATGCAGCGTATGCGGCAATGCCAGCGTAAATGCGGGAATATCGGCATCAAAGGCAAGGCCGTTGTCAGTGATCATCTGGTAACTGCCCTGCATGCTGCCCACCGGAGTTTCCAGTACGGTGCCGCTGGTGTATTCAAAGGTTTCACCAGGGCGTAAATAGGGTTTTTCACCCACCACCCCTTCTCCGTGGACTTCCTGTACATTGCCGTTGGCATCGGTGATGATCCAGTGGCGGGTCATCAGTTTGGCGGCGACATCACCAGCGTTGTAAATGGTGACGTTGTAGGCAAAAACATAGCGTTCATTATCGGGAGAAGATTGTTCTTCAAGATAATTGCTCTCAACACCGACTTTGATGAGGGTGTTATCGGATTCTTTCAGGCTGCTCATGGCATTTTATCTCGTTAGCCGCGCACCGGACTGGTGGCGCAGTGGAATGTTCGCATTATCCCGGAAAAACAGTTTGTGCTCTACTGTTTCAGGTGGGTTTGTTTGAAAGTGGTTGCTCCTTTTTTATCTTCGGATATGTTTTTTCAGGAATAAAATAGTTGGTCTCGTCATGGTAACCGCCATTAGTATTAGGCATTACCATTTTTGTCGCCACCATATTTTTTGTACACCACTTTGGCTTCCCTTGTCTCCTCTGTGTACGATGTAATAAATCGCCCGCTGTCCCTCCTCATTTTGGCGCATCGAAAATTCCAGGGTAATCGGTAGTTGGTTTTTGTCCAGGGTTTTAAACACGGAAAGGATCTCTGCTTCATCGAAGGTGAAATAAAACTTTTGATTGCTGCCATCATTGAATGATTAACCGGCAAAGTGCATACGCTTGCGCTGGCCGTTGTCATTAAACCGCGGCTTCATGCCGGGGCTGTAATTTGCCGAGAAGTGACAATAGTCATGGCGTAATTGGCGCAACATGCCGTCGTTTTGCTGCCAGTCTGTTTCGGTTGAGGTCGTGTCCACACGGCCGATACAGGCCTCGATGCGCTCCTGGATGGCGCTGAGGGCATCCGGGATATCTTCATCACTTTCAAGTTCGCTATCGATATCAATGTCACTCTCCCGCGCAAAGTGCACCATGATGTGCAGAGGAATGCGACTGTAATGATGGCGGATGCCACTGCGCGTGACCCGCAAGTGAACGGATGCGAGGCCAATTTTTGGCGGGATATGTTGCAGGGGGATTTCATCTGGCCGGTACCAGCCGGCGGCGATGAGCCGGTGGCGTTCGGCAGCGGCATTTTCTGCACGGAGAGTTTTGTAAATCACCATTGCTTCACTGGCCTTGTCACTATAACCGCCGCCAATATCCGAATGCACGCCGGGCAAATAGATTTCGCGGCCTTTGCTGCCTGCACTTTTGATATTGGTGAGGGCGAAATTTTCGCGGTGCTCGTCGGCGAGCGATCCGGTGAATCACTTTGTACGCCAGTGGCTATACCCCATAATTTTCAAGGTTGGTGCGTTTGAGCATAATCTCTTCTTTTTCATTGCGCAGCCATACCGAGAAGTAGGTTTTTCCATCATCTTTTTTCCGCATGCGCATTTCCAGTTTTATTGGCAGATTCTGGCCACCGAGTTTATTAAAGGCGGCGAAGATCTCTTTTTCGTTAAAGGTCAGCTCAAACATTAGCTTTCTGCCTTTGGGCCATTCCCAGTTAAAGATCATTTCTGTGGGAATAGCACGCAGTGCGGTGGCATGGGCATCGTCAAGCGGATAATAGAGAAATTCGTTTTCACCGTTGACATAGCGTATACGTTTGATCAGCTTCGGTGGCTCCAGCCCGGTAAACTCCGGCTGCCAGTCGTAGCGCTTGCGGTAGGTCTGCCACAAGCCCAGGGGCACGCCGTTTTGTTTCAGGGCTTGCAGGGCTTCGGGGGAGAGTGTGTTCTCCAAGCCTGAACCCACATATTTTTCTCTGGTTATCTTGGGGTTATTATTGATCCGGCTCCAGTCGATATCAGCTTTTTCCGCCTGCCCGGAAAAGACTTCAATGGCACCGTCTGTGCTGAGCAGCCAGACGGAGACGGTGCCGCCGGGGGCGACGCCTACCATGATCTTGTGATAGGTAATCTGCTCTTCTTCGTTGGGACTGTAAAAACCCTTTTGGAAGAGGCTGAGGATTCTGTCATAGGGCAGGTCAAATTGCCCGTGGTAAAACTGGTTTTCCGTGTAGGAGAAAAAGGTGATCTCCAGCCGCTCGGGCAGTGGTTTCAGGTCTGGTCCGACCACGTGGGTCGAGATTGAGGTACCCCAGCCGTGGTGGATTTTTTTTCGGTCTGGTACGTAGAGGGAACCGCCGCCGGGGTAAAACAGAGTTCCTTGTACTATTTTCATGGGGTAATTTTTGGGGGCGCTTTCAGTCGCCAGCCAGTCGAATTTTGTTGTCATGGGAGATGCTCCACAGGCGGTGAGTAATGAGAGAAAAAAGGGGCCAGCCAGCCGTGTTAAGTATTTAGCCTGCATAATGCATACGCTTGCGCTGGCCGTTGTCATTAAACCGCGGCTTCATGCCGGGGCTGTAATTTGCCGAGAAGTGACAATAGTCATGGCGTAATTGGCGCAACATGCCGTCGTTTTGCTGCCAGTCCGTTTCGGTTGAGGTCGTGCCCACGCGGGCGATATAGGCCTCGATATGTTGCTGGATAAGGCTGAGTGTATCAGGGATATCTTCATCACTTTCAAGTTCGCTATCGATATCAATGTCACTCTCCCGCGCAAAGCGCGCCATGATGTGTAGGGGAATGCGGCTGTAATGATGGCGGATGCCGCTGCGCGTGACCCGCAAGTGAACGGATGCGAGGCCAATTTTTGGCGGGATATGTTGCAGGGGGATTTCATCTGGCCGGTACCAGCCGGCGGCGATGAGCCGGTGGCGTTCGGCAGCGGCATTTTCCGCGCGGAGGGTTTTGTAAATCACCATTGCTTCACTGGCCTCGTCACGATAACCGCCGCCAATATCCGAATGCACGCCGGGCAAATAGATTTCGCGGCCTTTGCTGCCTGCGCTTTTGATATTGGTGAGGGAGAAATTTTCGCGGTGCTCGTCGGCGGCGACCAGGTGAATCACCTTTTTTGCTTTTCTGATGCTATCAAGTTTCAGGCTTTTGGTATTGGGCAGGCCCAATAGCAGGGGGATAGCTCCATGGGAGGCGACGGTGTCAAACAGCCCGGCAAAGTGAACCTCTATTATTTTGATGGGGCGTTTTTTGTTTTCCATGCCTTCGCGAATGGAGTCATCTTCTTTCAGCGCCGCAAAGATATAGTTGCGCGCCCCGGCGGCCCCCCGGCTGAAACCAAACACATCCAGGGTGAGTTTGTCGATAATGCTGTCAGTTTCAACGTGCCCGGTCATCGTCTCGATTGATTTAACAATGCCCCGCAGCACTTTGGCTTCTATGCCCGTGGCGCCTGTGCCTAAAGCATAACCCCGCCTTGTATCACTCTGTTCATCTTCGGTACCGGGTCCTTCGATATAAATCGAGAGCTTTTTGTCGTAGTCCTTGTCTTCACTGGTTTCCATGTAGCGCTCGATTTTTTCGACATTGGTATGGTCGTTTTCGTAACTGTTGTCCATTTTTTTGACTTTGTTTGCCTGATACACCGCCGTGTTTTGCTTGCGGTGGTCGGTGTTGACGCGGCTATTCAGGGTGCCGTCAAAAAACACGCTGAGGCGAATCTTGACGTGCTTTTTTTGTTCTTCCCGATGATCCCGGGGTTCCGGGGTTGCAGGTGCGGAGGTTTCGCCGAGTTCCATTGCTTTTTCTCGTTAGGTGGTGGTTGTGGTTTTAATCTCTTTGGGTTTAATTTCCCACTGCGCGCAGCGACGGCCGTCAGAGCCTGCCCCGCGAAGCACTTTGGGTATTCCGGCCTGTTTTTGGCCGGGGTGACGTTGTTAATATTAACATCTTGTCAGTTCGCCTTAAGCGCCTGTTGTTGGAGTTTGTTGATCATGCCTGTATAGAAAATTTGGTGTCTGAGTGCAGAGCGGGCATTGTCCATCCTGCAAAAACAGTTATATCGGTGGCAATACTTAACCTCAAGCCGGATTTCGTTAGCAGGCATGTTAATGATTAATTTAGATTTAACCCGGGGTTGTGGCCGGGTAGGCGATTTTTTCCAACCGCACGGCGGCGCGTGTGGGGCCGTCGGAGGAGCTGTAGACCAGGTGCGTGGCAGGGCCCTGTTGTTTGGCCAACAGGTGCTGTGCGGCCAAGCCAATGAGTATGGGGCCGGTGGCAGTGTCCAGGTCGCCGTAGCAGTCGGCGGGGTGCTCAATGCTGATGGGCTCCAGAAAATGGGCCCGGTTGCGCAGCAGGGCGACACCGCATTCTTTGGCCCAATAGTGCTCGCCGTTCAGGCTAGCGTAGATGCGCTGAATACCGGCAGCGTTGTGGCTTTTGAGTGCCTGCTTAAAGGCCAGGTCCAATCCGTCGCCTCGATAGGGCTGGTCGCTGTCGTCGAGCAGGTGGCCGGGTTCTTCGCTGATGCCGGGCGGATGCAGGGCGACGATGTGATTATGCGAGTTGGACGCATAATGCGGGTGGCGGGTGAGCAGCAGAAATCCGGCTCCTTCTCCGGGGACAAAACCGTCCATGACACCGGGGGCCAGCAGGCGTTGGGCGGCGTCCAGCGTGTCCAGGCGTGGATGGTTCAGGTAGCACTCACTGCCACCCACCAGCACATAGTCATACTCAAGCTCATGGAGGTAACGAAATGCCCAGTCCAGTCCCTGGATGCCGCCTGCCCGGCCAGTGTGTGTGCGGGTGACACATTCGGTACTGATGGGCAATCCACCATACTCGATCAGGTTTTTAATCAGTAACGAGTAGTCGATATCATCGACGCTGGCTTGTGGTTCAGGCATCACCAGCACCAATGGAACGAGCTGGGGGAGCGTCTGGCTGGCTGCCGGAACGGCCAGCGCTTCCTTGATGGCGAGCAGTGACATTTTGATTATGCGGTCAGCGTGATCGCTGTAATAATCACCGCCGTTAATGCCCTCCGGGAACTGTGAAAACACGTCATCGGGGACGTTGGCCAGGGTAATGGGCTGGCCTGCGTGGTTGTTATACTCGGAGGCGCGGTAGCCGCTGTACTCTGCATTGATGGCGATGGCTGTCATGTCGGTGTCGGCGCCTATTGAGGTGATCATGCCGATACCGGCGATGTAGGCTTTGGGTGTGTCGTTTATGTTGTCGCTCATCAGGAGGCCGGAATCTTTGCGCGGGTGTTGGGTAAGGGTACATCGCTTTCACTCAGTGCCAGTTCCAGTGCGGCGGCATGGCGTTGGCGCTGTGTGCCGCTGATGAGTATTTCCTTAAGGTGTTCTGCTCCCATCGGCTGGCTCATGAAATAACGCTGTCCAATAATATAATGTGGGCTTTGCTGACTCCAGATGGCGGCCACTTTCTCTGCATCCGGGATGGGCAGATTTTCATCGTCTTCCTGGTCGATGATGTCGTCATCTGTATCATCAATGGCGACGATGCTGTCGGGTGCCTCCAGCACTAACTGGTGTGCCTTGATATCAATCCCGGTGATCAGTGTGAAAGATTCACCGGCCAGTTTCGCTAACGCCGGGTTTTGCATTGTGTTGATCAGCCAGTTAATCGCATGGGGATCTCCGAGTGCGCTGGTGGCCTTGATCACTGCCCGGGTCTGGTCTTTATCTTCTGACAGTTTATTAATCCATTCCTGTGCCTGTTGGACAGGCAGCGCCCGAAAAGCCAGTTGGATCGCCTGGTTTTGATAGGGGTTTGTTCTGAAAACAAAATTTTGCAGATGGTGTGCGCTGGCCCGATAACCCAGCAATACCGCAGACCAGGAGGCCCAGAAGCGGATGTTTTCATTGTCGTCATGTATCGCTTGATGGATTGCTGGCATGCAGTCCTGGCGGCGTAGTTCGCCGATCAGACGCAAGGCGCGGCAATAGAGTTTTTCATGTTGTTGACAGTCACTCCGTTGTAAAATACGCATCAGGTGTTCACCTGGGTTCTGACGGCGCACGCTACAGGTAGCCAATCCCAAATATTTATGCGCCATCTCTTTGCCGTTGAGAAAGCGTTCTGTCCAGGGGTTCGCAAGTTCATCGGGCAGCCAGCCCATGGCAGAGATCAGGCCGGGTGTGGCGGCGCATTTTCCAGACCGGCATCAACGGCCATTTTAATTTTTCCGGCTTCGTGGCTACGCATGGCAGTCACCATGGCGGTGAAAACTTCACCGGGGTCCTGGAATGCCAGCGCGGCTTCACAAGCTTCCCAGCCTGGATCCAGCGCAGTCATCAGCCCATCGAGCCGGGTTTCCATGCGTTGTTCCAGGGCGTGTATATCGTGGGCAGTGTAATGAGGTTGTTCTATCCTTGTCGAGCGCAGTACCCACAAAAAAGAGGCATCTTCGACATTGTGTTCATAAAAGTCTTTATAAGTATGTTTCATCTACGGAGAGTTTTGAGTATCAAGCGTGGCTATATCCGACATTCAATTCAGCCCGCAATATTTTTGTTGTTGTGCCATAACGGATCACCCAGACGGCAGACATTTTTGCCTTCAAATTTCACGTCAAAGGAGTACATCAGAAATTCACACACATCCTCGATGGTGCCACTGATGACGCCTTTGCGTGAACCCGCGCCATCACCGCTGCTTTTCGAGTATGTTGCCCCTTTTACCATGGGCATTTTCCCGTCGACGGTGATTGACTTTGGTCCGTTAACGGTATCCTGTGATTTGCCGATGTTGGGGTAAGGGATCGGGACAATGGCGTTGCCGATTGGTGTCAGACAAACATCGGGGAAAACTACACTTTTGCCCCCGCTGCCTTGATGCGCTATTCCCCGCCCGTTTGAATATGTTGTTTGTCCCATGGTGTTTTCCTGTTGTTTAAGGATTGATTAACGATTCACCTAATCTCCGTGAGTGCAATTCTCCGTAGTCCGCCACGAATACTGTCATTCTGGCGCAGGCTAAAATACGGGCCTTCGCGGGTGCGGCGGTAATGCCCCCCGTCAGCTTGCTGCGGAGTGGTTTATTGTGTGGTGTTTACTGTGACATCACTTATCTTCAATGCCGTTTTGTTACAGGGCATGGCGGCTTTCCACACCATGCTCAGTTTTAACTGGTTCGGTTCAATCGTCAGTGTTTCCAGATTGAATTCAGGTCTTAGCGAATTTCCTGCGACGGTGACATCAGAACGTAATTTAACGATGGGTACAGTAAATTTCAGGCGACCACGCGGATGCATGTTAGTTATTTCTACCGGCTCACCGCCTTGAAGAAACCCCGGATAGATTAAATCTGCATGCGCCATGTTGAAAAAGCGGCGGTCAAAGTCTGTCGGTACGTACGGTATGCGCCGGGTTTTCCAGGCTTCATCATAGGTGCCGACAAAACCAGAGCGGGGTGACCAGTGTGGTGCGCTGGCAGCAAAACAGGCAGGTACCGGTCGTTGCTTCAGGTCGTGGATGAGGTCGTCGGGGTCTTCCAGGTTGGGCAGTGGCATACCGTTCATTTCTTCTGTTTTACGCTGCCCTGAAAAACCACACCCAACGGGATTACGTGCTTCTGTCGCGATGACCTTCCCATCCACGATATGCATCCCGCCATAGGCATTTTCATAAATCATGGCTATGGTTTTGAAGGGTTGTGGGGAGGAAATGCACCCATTCTGCCACTGGCGATCACCAAAGACTCGAATGGTTTTATGCACTTGCCCGACAGTCAAACTGACATCCATTTGGTGTACTTCTTTTGCATCGGGCGCAAAGGCATGGCCGAGTACGATAATGTCGCTGCCTGGTTTGCCCGTGTGATAATCAGTGGCGTATTTAATGCTGGATGTTTCCGGTTCAGCCCAGTATTTATCGGCCTCTGTCGGGGGTGGCTGCTTGTCGATCAGCGTCCATTGTTCGCCGATATTGAACGTGGCTTTGACGATGATGTAGAGCGTATCAACCCCCTCTTCATTCGGAAACAGAGCGGTGTCAGCGGCAAAGGGGGTGTTATTGTGGAGTTGTAACATAGTTGATAATCGATACCCGTACTGAAAACAGATCTAATTGAGATGTATTGAAGTCCCCATGATCCGGTTTGTTCCGGTTGAGCGGGCTGATATTTTTGTTCCGCGCAGCGAGGTTTTTCCCTTCGTTGTTTAAAATGAAGCTTGATTTGCCACATTGAAAGACAATTTCTTCTTTATGCTTCAAAACTTATTTTGTCTCCGTCAATGCGCACGTTGTCCATCTGATTTCACCAGGCTTCAGCACAGTATGAGGGGGTGGTGGCCGGGGTTTATCTATAGGTGGCAGGTGGCCTGTAGAGCCTGAGTGTTATCGGGATCATTTTTTTATCGTTATTCTTCATCGTCATTAGCGGATAGCTGATAGCTGATTGTCACGGATTCCAGCCATAAGCGCACCATGTATTATTCATGACGCGATCTTCATTATTCCGGTGTAAATCGTTTCGGTGACTTTATCCAAAGGCTGATCTTTGAGCAAGGGTTAGCCTTGTCACTTTGACGGGGTAGCAGGGGTATCTGTACTGAGTGGCGCCACAGGCTTTGGTATATGTGGATCTTCTTTGGGTGCATCGCGCAGGGCGAGGATAACACCACCGGGCTCACGAGCCAGCGTGATAACCGCATCGGTCATTTCACGGAAATTTTCCACCAGCAGGGTATTGTCCGGGTTGTTGTGATTAAAAATCAGGTGGGTCAATCCCTTGAGCATCGCCAATTGTTCCGGGCCGTTTTCTGCGGCGGGTGGCAGAGGCA
>WFQM01000154.1 GCA_015487095.1 Gammaproteobacteria bacterium
ACAGCTGTCCCATGCATCCCGAGGTTGTGCAGGATGCGCCAGGGGATTGCCCGAAGTGCGGGATGCATTTGGAGCCGCGAGAAAAAGCAGCTGAGGAAATGCATGCACATCAGCATAATATGTCCCACGATTCATCGGCTGAAAATGATCATCCGCACAAGCATCAGAAAGCGGCGCTGGTATACACCTGTCCCATGCATCCCGAGGTTGTGCAGGACGCGCCGGGGGATTGCCCGAAGTGCGGAATGCATTTGGAACAACGCGAAAAACAAAATATATCTGCTCATGAGCATGGCGGCCTGGATCAGGGAGATCACAGTCAAATGAACCATGATGAATCGGGGTTCATGTCTATGGTCGATGTTACCCGGGATTTGCCACGCAGCAGTGATGGTCTGCAAATGGAATGGATTGACGTACCTTTCGGCCCTTTTTTCCCTGGCTTGCCCAGCGGCTTGCAGCTGACATTTACACTTGATGGTGACACTGTGGCGGGGGTGCAAGTCCATTCCATAACTGAAAGTATTGATCTTCTTGAGTATTCACCCATGCACGCGGGTTGTTTTGTCAAACATTTGTTGAGCCTTGATCCATTAATACCCGTTTCATCTCAATTACTTGTTTGTCAGGCAATGGAAAATGCGGCAGGTGTGGAGATTGATGTAACTACGGCAAAGGCACGTATCGGCGCACTGGAACGAGAACGAATCACCAGTCATTTAAACTGGCTGGTGTTGTTTGCACAGCAAACCGGTTTTGCCTGGTTGGCGCGCCGTGCCGGATTTTTGCAACTGGCGTTTCTGAATGCCGACATAAAACACATTGTTTCACTAAAGCCGGAAGTACAGAAGCTGATAAAACGCATTCAAAAGACGCCACTGTTAAAACCACGAACAACAGGCATTGGCCGATTGTTGCCAGGCAATAATGAATTGTGCGGTGTAGTGGCTCGTGCTTCAGGTATCAATAATGATGTGCGAAGCCATGACCCTGTTTATGCTTCATTGGGTTTTAAAACCATTGAATATGAAGAAGGTGATGCCTGGGCACGTTTACATCTTCGCCTCGATGAAATAATACAAAGTTTGTCCCTGATTGAAACGGCGGATGCCATCGCCTTGCCGGAAATGATTAAACTGGATGAGGTCTCTGGTACCGGTACGTCACAAATAGAAGCACCGCGTGGAAAAACCCGTCTTCAGTTATCAATGAGCGACGGCTTTGTCACGTCCGTCCAACTGGAAACACCGTCAATGCATCATCTCGGTCTGGTAGAAACGTTGACCGAACAACAAGAGTTGGGTGATGCCCTGGTTGCTGTGGGTTCGCTGGATTTATCTCCCTGGGAGATCCGTCAATGACAACACTGCTGGTGGTGTTGTTACTGGCCATAGGTGTTTATTGTGTCGCTGTACTTGAAGCATGGATTGCCAGCGGGCGTTTTCGGTTGATGGCACCGGCCTGTTCAGCCATTGCACTACTGGGGCGTGAATCTATTGTCCCGCGTAAACCCGACCTGCTTTTTTTTGAAATGGGCCCGATTGTACTGTTGGTGGCCGCTTTGCTGGCCGCAGCCGTTATCCCGTTATCGCCTGACCTGATCATTACTGATCTGGCGACAGGTGCATTGTTTCTCAATGCGGCGCTGGCTTATGTGCTGGTGGCTTTAATCATGGCAGGCTGGGGGCCAAATGGAGCCTATGCGATGATCGGTGGCTGGCGTTTTCTCGGACAGCTTATTGCTTACGCTATGTTGGTTGTGATGCCGATTACTGCCGTTGCGATGCGGGCTGAATCATTGGCGACCACGGATATTGTTATTTCCCAGTCAGGTTTGTGGAATATTTTTTATCAACCGTTGGGGTTTGTTTTATTTTTTATTGCTGCCATGGGGCTGGCCTTTTTACCACCGTTTGATTTACCCACCGCAAAAGGTGAATTAGCCGGTGGCGTTGAAGCAGAATACAGCGGCGTACGTCTGGCTGTTTTTCGACTGGGGCGCATGGTGCTCGTTGTCACCCTCGCCGCAGCAACGGTTACTTTTTATCTCGGCGGATGGCAGGGGCCGTCACTTCCACCCTGGTTATGGAGCGCCATCAAGATTCTGTTGGTAACTGCGGCGATGTTACTGATTGGTCGTTATGTCCCCCGCATTCGTGAAGCACATTTGCTTGCCTGGTGCTGGAAATTTGGCATTCCGTTAGCGCTGTTGAATATTTTTATTGTTGGCATCTTGCTGGTGGTGATTCCATGATTACCGCTCAGGCAATTTTTATCGGCTTCTTTGGTGTTGCAGCTGTCTGGTTTGGTGTTGTCGTTTTTCGTACATTTTCCATGGTGCGCTCGGCCATTGCCTTGTTGTTTTCCCAAACGGCACTCGGTGCCATGTTTTTGACCATGCAGGCAGAATTTCTGGGTGTGTTGCAAATCATGATGATGGCGACCGAGATGAGCATCATGGCTTTTTTTATGGTGATGTTCATGATGGACCCCGGTGGAATGGGTAAAATGGAAATGACCCATCAGAAACGTCTGTCATGGATTGTTGGTCTGGCCTCATTTGTGGGTGCTGTCGCCATTGCGGTATTTATTGACTGGGGACCGGTGGCCACAACAGTGGCCGAAACCGCAGAACAAACAGAGGCATTGGGGCTTGAATTACTGGGCCGCTCCATGCTGATTTTTGAAATGGCAGGCGTCACCATTCTCACCGCGATGATTGCTGCAACTTCAGTGGCCATTCCACCCATGCCGTCGCCTGAAAAAACACATAAGGATAAGGTATAAATGAGTGTTGAACTTATCTGGGCACTGATTACCGGCGCGGCGCTATTTGGTGTTGGTATTTACGGCGCGCTGTCACAAACCAATCTGGTCATGATCATGATGGGGGTTGAACTGATTCTTGCCGGTGCATTGATTAATCTCGTTGCATTCTGGCGTTACCTGCATCCTGATGTTGCCGCCGGGCAAATGTTTGTATTGATTGTAATGACAGTGATGGCATTGGAAATGGCGGTGGGCTTTGGTGTCGCTATTGCCCGTTTTCGCAGTAAAGGTTCGGTTGAAATGGAAGAAGCTGCGGAGTTGAGGGAGTGATCTTTATCAGCCTTGTCATTCTTGTGCCGTTGCTGGCAGCTATCGTTATTCTGTGTTTACGGAAACGGGCTTATGAACTGGCACTGGCTGCGGCTGTTGTCAGTTTGTTTGGCAGCCTGGGATTGTTATTTGGATCAGGTGCCGAATTAATCCTGCCCGGTTTGCCAACCATGCCGTTACGCCTTGTCGCGACGCCTCTCACTTCCGTGCTTTCGACCATGGTGGCCGTTGTCAGCACACTGGTGCTGGTCTATGCGACAGGGTACATGTCGCAGGACAAGGAAAAAAATCGTTTTTTTGCCACTCTGCTTTTATTTATCGCCGCTATGCAAATGCTGGTGCTGGCGGGGGACTGGGTTTTATTATTGTCAGCCTGGGAACTCATCGGTTTGAGCAGTTATTTGCTGATTGGTTTCTGGTATCAAAAGCCAGGCGTTAAAACGGCGGCCACTCGCGCATTTTTGGTGACACGCAGCGCCGATCTCGGGTTGTATATCGCAGCATTTATTTTGATCGCCAGCGCCGGTACCAGCGATATTGCCGCGACCCTGAATACCGATGGCACTGCGGCGATTGTCGCCGGACTTTTTCTGCTGATTGCAGCAATGGGGAAGTCTGCACAAACGCCATTGCATGACTGGTTGCAACGAGCGATGGCGGGCCCCACGCCGGTATCAGCTTTATTGCATTCAGCTACACTGGTTGCCGCAGGGGCCATCCTGCTGATTCGTACAGCACCGATGTTACCATCAGAAACACTTGTCGTTATTGGCATAGTGGGGGGTATTACCGCACTGATTACCGGTTTGATTGCACTGGGTGAATCGGACCTCAAACGTTTACTGGCCGCATCCACGTCCAGCCAATATGGCCTGATGTTATTAGCGGTTGGCGCGGGTGTACCGTTGGCAGCATTACTGCATTTAATTGCCCATGCGGCCATTAAGAGTTCGTTATTTTTGGGGGCTGGTGTGTTTCAGCATAGTCGTGGCAGTACCGCGCTAAAGGATCTGGCGGGTGTCGCCCGAGACCAGCCCCGTATTTTTATCGGTTTTGCTATCGCGGCATTGGCTCTGGCCGGCATTCCTCCCCTGAGCGGTTTTTTCTCCAAAGACGCCATCATTGCAGCAACCATGGGGTCCAGCCATGCCTGGTTATTTGTGCCGCTTGTACTGATAGGGACCGTGTTAACCGGTGCCTATATGGCACGGGTATTACGCATTTTGTGGCAAGGCAACGCACAGAAAAAAGCGCTTGCCGGTTTACACTGGATGAGCGCGGGTGTCGCGGGGCTGGTGATCTTGCTCATTGTTCTGGGCGCATTATTTCCAACGATTGAAGCCTTCGTGGCAGCACCCTTGCCCGGCAATATGCTGGCCGTCGGGCTGGGATTGAGTGCAGCACTTAGCGGATTGTTGCTGGGCTGGTTTGTTCCGGTGCGTTCTTTAATGGGACCGTTGCTGGAAAAAGCCAATCAGGGTTTTAGCATTGCCGGTGGTTTTGATAATTTGTGTGTCCGTCCGGCATTTGCCATTGCACATGCGTGTGAAAAACTTGAACGTCGTCTTTATACGGCGGTACTTGCCGTGGGGAAAACGGGAGTGAAAATTGCGCATGTCACACGCAGCAGTGATGAACAGGGCATTGACCGGTTTATTTTTTCAATAGTGCATCAAACGATAAGGCTTGGCCGTCAGGCCCGGGCATTACAAAGCGGGTTGATACATCGTGAGTTGGCGATCACGGTTATCGTGACAGCCGGTTTGTTTGTTGTCACAGTGATCGGATTATTAATTTATTAATGGCCATTTGTAATAGCCATTAACCTCAAAAAGAAAAACAGGAGATGCCCAGGTGCTTCCCATTGTATCACTGACACTGTTTCTGCCACTGCTGGGTGCCATAGTGATTATGTGCCACCGCAATGCAGCGGCTGAAAAAGTTCACAAGATTGGCATCATCACCAGCGCATTGACATTGCTGGGTGCCATATGGATGTGGGTGCGCGGCGTTGCCGATCCGGGTATGACAGGTAAGGGTTTTGCCCAGGTTGAACAAATAGACTGGATGCCCTCTATCGGTGCCGCCTATCGGGTTGGTGTGGACGGTATCAGTTTGCCATTGGTCTTGCTCACGGCACTACTGTTTTTACTGACGTTTATTTATTCGAGCAAAGTACGCAAACAGCCGCAGGCCTTTGTGGTA
Source organism: Gammaproteobacteria bacterium (assembly GCA_015487095.1). Taxonomy (GTDB): domain Bacteria; phylum Pseudomonadota; class Gammaproteobacteria; order SZUA-152; family SZUA-152; genus SZUA-152. Next base: position 5,305 of record WFQM01000154.1, read on the forward strand.
TTGATGTTGATACTGGAAACTGCCGCCATCGGTACCTTTACTGCTCTGGATGCCATTCTGTTTTATGTTTTTTTCGAGGTGTCGCTGGTTTCCATGTATTTTATGATTGCGGGCTGGGGACATGAAGACCGGCAACGTGCTGCACAGATGTTTTTCATTTATACCCTGCTGGGCAGCCTGCCGTTATTGCTCGCCATTCTCGGTTTGTATCTGGGCGGTGAAACCCATACCTTTGACATGCGGGTATGGATAGAAAACCCGCCGCTGGAAGGGGGGGCAGCCATGCTCGTTCTCATTGCCATGTTATTTACTTTTGCCGTCAAAACACCGGTCTTTCCTTTTCATACCTGGTTACCCGCAGCACATGTTCAGGCACCGGCGGCAGGCAGCGTTATTCTTGCCGGTGTAATGCTGAAGTTTGGTACCTACGGCCTAATCCGTTTTGCCTTGCAAATGACCCCCGAAGCTTTTCGTGAAGCAGGGGTGGTTGTTTTAATCTTCGGTGTGATCGCAGCACTTTACGGAGCATTTGCTGCACTGGCACAAACTGATCTCAAACGCCTGATTGCTTACACCTCTGTCAACCACATGGGATACATCGTTGTGGGGGTCGCGATTGCCGCGTTAACGCTTGATCCGGAAATACGGGCTATCGCACTGGACGGTTCAGTATTGCAAATGGTTAGCCACGGATTGGTGACCGGTGCCCTGTTTTTTCTCGTGGGCATGTTGCAGGATCGTGCCCAAACCCGGGAGATGGATCAGTTCGGTGGTTTGCTGAAAACGGTTCCGTTGTTGGGCTGGTCTTTTGTACTGGCTGCATTTGCATCATTAGGTTTGCCGGGGCTCGCACATTTTCCCGCTGAATTTCAGATTTTTCTCGCAACCCTGCGAGAAGAACCCTGGGCTGTTATTGTTATTCTCGGCATTGTCATTACCGCCGGTTTATATCTGAAAGCCATCAGCCAGGTCTTTCTTGGCGCAAGCAATGAAAAATGGAAAACAATGCCAGACCTGGATCGACGTGAATTGCTGACACTGGGCCCGTTACTGTTTTTTATTATCGTACTGGGTGTCGCGCCCTCATGGGTGCTTAACATGGTTCACCAAACCACCATTGCGTTGGTATTCTGATGGCTAATGATCTTGCGTTAATGCTCCCTGAGATCATTGTGTTGTTAACAGCCGTTGCCGCGCTGGTGGCGGAAATGTTGCGCCAGCCGCGAATCGCTTTTTTTGTTTCGATTGCCGGTCTTGCATTAGCCACAATGCTAACCCTGCCGTTGCTGGGTGAACAGGCCACGGCCTTTAGCGATACATTTCGTATCGATACCCTGAGTATCTGGGCCAAACTGATTTTGTTACCCGCGACAATATTGTCATTATTGCTGGTGCGTGCAGAACTGGGCGGCAGTGCGCGGGAAGGCACGGCTTATGTCTTGATAATAATGATTACTCTGGCTTCACTGATTATGGCGGGAGCCGGTGACACCATGTTGCTGGTACTGGGCATACTGCTGGCCGGGTTGGGTTCTTTTGCATTGGTGGCTTATCCGCGAACCGATGCCGCCACCGAAGCGGCCATGAAGTATTTTGTTTTTGCCTCCGTCACGGCAGGCGTGATGATTTTTGGTCTGACTTATTGGTTTGGCGGCACCGGCTCAACCCTGCTGAGCGAATTGGTTATTCTTGAAAAATCACCCGCACTGGCGGCCATTGGTTTTATTGCGGTGGTTATTGGTCTGGGTTATAAGGCAGCACTGGTTCCGTTTCACTTCTGGGCACCGGATGCCTATGAAGGTGCGCCGGTCTCGATTGCTGCTTATCTATCAGTGATACCCAAAGTAGGCGCTATTTTTGCACTGGCTCAGGTTGTGCGCGATTTACCCGTTGAATCCGCCTGGCAATGGATTATTGCCGTGGTTGCCGTACTGAGCATGACTTACGGTTATCTTGCTGCGCTGGGTCAACAAAACGTAGTGCGACTCCTCGCCTATTCCTCTGTTGCTCAGGCAGGCTATTTTTTGTTGGGTGTGATTGCCGTGGGTAGCAGTCCACTGGCCTTTGAATCCCTGATTGTTTTTTCAGCCGCTTATGCAGCGATGAATCTGGGTGCCTTTGCCATTATCATGCAAGTTGGGCGCACGCTTGAGGCGTTCAAAAATGTGGGTCGCCAGTTTCCGGTGATTGGTGTTGCCATGGTTGTCTTTCTGATTTCTTTGGCGGGTATTCCTCCACTGGCCGGTTTTGTAGGTAAATTTTTATTATTTGGTGCGGCAATGGAAGCGGGTTTCACCTGGCTGGTGGTGATTGCCATTATCAACAGCGTGCTTTCATTGGCTGTTTATCTACGCATTGTTGTGCCAATGTATCAACCATCTGAAAATGAAGCGACAACAACAGATATTGTGACAATACCGTTGGTCAGACAAGTCTGGTTTGCCGGGTTGCTGCTTACGGTATTTATTGGTTTGGCTGCGCAGTTTTTATTAGGCAGTATAAGTTAACCGGCGGGAACGGCAAAAATCAAAACAAACGCTAAAATAGTGCCAATAACCACAAATAAACACCGTTCCCTGATGTTGTTGCAAACAGAGAAAGCAACAACACACTGCAATAAGTAATAAAATGCAAATGCTCGTGACGCTAATGCAATGATTTCAAAAGTAGAACCGGACCAGGACAACAACATGGCAGTTACACCCACCAATGCATAACCCCAGCGTGTATCAATACGTTGCTTGCTTGTTTCTTTCAGGTTGGCTGCTGCGGCAAGCGTATCTGCCACTGCGGCAGAAAACTGGGACATGCTGGCTGCAATGATTAAAGGTATGGGTAAGAGCAATGATGCTGTGGCAGCCAGAACAATCAGGCTATTGTCATCATAAACACCCTCTAACACTGATACCAAAGGCTGCGCCAGGGCAACAAATAAAACGTAAATGCTGAGTGAAAAATATTGTGACCAGCGTGAGGCCCGAATACGGGTTGATGTATCAAAATGCTCTCCCAGGTATCGGGTTGTTTCAAACCCCTGAACAACAATAAGTGTGCCTGCGACAATGGTTACAATTTCCCAGGCGCTACGGTCAGGCATGGCCGGTAGCGCAAATTGTTTGAGTGTGAGATATTGATTGACATCATAGGCTGCAAACATAACCAGCAGCAATCCCAGTATGATAATAGTGACATACAGCGCCCAGCGTTCCAGTTTTTCCAGCGGTTTCAGGCCACCAAAAAGGCCAATAACAGTGATTGCTGCGATAATAAGGGTAGTTAACAGGCTCTTGTTAAATGCGGTATCAAGCTCAAAACTGGCCAGTACAAACGAAGAAAGTATATGCACATACAAACAGACGGAGACCACATAAGCCGCCACCAGTGCATAGGCAGAAAGTTGTTCTGCAATAATCGTAACAGATTGCTTTCCTTCAGCTAATACTGGCTCTGCACATAATATATTGTGTCTGACAATACTGCCGACCCAAAAAGCAATGAATGCAACGATGATCATTGCGGGTAGTGCGTAAGGACCAACCGCACTCGCCAGGATGGGCACCACAACAAGAAAACCACTGCCAAAAATTGATGCCAGCGGAGTGCTCATGGCAGGGATGATCTGATTTGTCGGCGTATTTCCTGTTTTTATACTACAATCAGAATCGCTGCGCTGTGGTTTTTCCGGCATATTTTCTTATCCTTTATTTTGAATTTGTTGGCGATACGAATGACCTGGAGGGGAGAGCAAGAAGTATAAGCTGCCTTCCGGTGAGAATCTAAAAATACCTTGATGACCCATGATTCTCATACCGCAAAAAACGCAAACCGGGTATATAACGATATAAAATTTTTATTTTGTTCCAAACATTGTTTCCTTCACCTTTACGGGAAACCCGGAATATCATATCAATGACACAAAACATCAAATTACGAATTAAATACCATAATGTCTATTTTAACTATAAACGCGGGTAGCTCCTCTTTACGGTTGAGTTTGTTTTCTCAAACTGAAGATGGTTTGAAACGGTTGGCAGGAGTACATCACAAAAGCATCGATACCACCATCACTCCATCTCTGTTGGAAAATTTTATCACATCGGTTGATGCTGGTGATATCAAACAGGTTGTGCATCGTGTGGTTCATGGCGGGGCGCGGCTTGGTGCATCTTGTCTGATTGATGCTGCTGTAGAAACGGAGATCGAAAAATTAATACCACTGGCACCCTTACATAATCCACTGGCTCTTGAGTGGATTCGACTGGCTTGCCATCTGCTGGGAGAGCAGGTACCCCAGGTCGCGGTATTCGATACAGCATTTTATCAGCCACTACCGGAGGTTGCGAACACTTATGCACTGCCACGCAAACTGTGCCAGGAGCACGGTATTCGACGTTATGGGTTTCATGGTATTGCGCACCGCGCAATGTTAAGTCGCTGGCAGGAAATCAGACCAGAAATCAGAAGCGGTGGTCGGGTTATTTCCGTGCAACTTGGTTCGGGCTGTTCTATTACGGCTATCGACCATGGTATGCCGGTAGATACCTCCATGGGTTTTTCACCACTGGAAGGTTTGCTTATGGCAACCCGTTCTGGCGATATTGACCCATCAGTGGTTATTTATTTGCAACGACAAGCAGGATTGACTACAGAGGAAATTGAGCAGCTGCTGAATAAACACAGTGGTTTGCTGGGTGTGTCTGGTGAAAGTAACGATATGCAAGAGCTACTGAACTCGAATAGTCCTGATGCTGAATTAGCGGTTAATTTATATTGTTATCGCGTACGAAAATACATTGGTGCTTATTTGGCAGTATTGGGGGGAGCCGATGCCATTTTATTTGGTGGTGGTGTGGGTGAAAACAGCTCACAGGTAAGGGCAAAAATTCTTCAAGGTATGGAATGGTCGGGTGTGCAGCTGGATTTATTTGATAATAACCGTGTCGCTGGAACCGAAACACGTATCAGTACTGTGGCAAGCCAAACTCATGTATGGGTAATACCTGTGGACGAAGCGTTGATGATGGCGCTTGAAGCGGTAGCTATAACGAAAGACATGGGAGGTTTGTAATGAAAAATACAATTGCAGCAGACACCATAGAACAACCACTTTCTGCCAGGGAATTGATCCGGATCAATGCCTATTGGCGTGCGGCCAACTACCTTTCAGTAGGGCAGATTTATTTGTTAGACAACGCGCTGCTCAAAGAACCGTTAACACTTGAACATATCAAAGCAAGGCTGCTCGGCCACTGGGGTACCACGCCGGGACTGAATTTTATCTATGCTCACCTGAACCGTGTGATCAAGCGTGACGATTTGGAGGTGATCTATCTTGCCGGACCAGGACACGGTGGCCCTGGCATGGTGGCCAATACCTACCTTGAAGGCACTTATAGTGAGTTTTATCCCAACATCAGTCAGGATGCAGAAGGAATAAAAAAACTGTTCAAACAGTTTTCTTTTCCAGGAGGCATTCCCAGTCATGTAGCGCCCGAAACACCGGGCTCTATTCATGAAGGAGGTGAATTGGGTTATGTACTTTCTCATGCCTATGGCGCAGTGCTGGATAATCCCGATTTGATTGCTGCCTGCGTAGTGGGGGATGGTGAGGCAGAAACCGGGCCACTGGCAACCGCTTGGCATTCCAATAAATTTCTTAACCCTGCTACTGATGGTGCGGTGTTACCGATATTGCATCTTAACGGTTACAAAATTGCTAATCCCACCGTGCTTGCCCGCATCAGTCACGATGAACTGGAAAAACTGTTTATTGGTTACGGTTATAAACCTTATTTTGTTGAAGGTGCTGACCCTGATGTCATGCATCAAAAAATGGCGGCAACACTGGATACAGTTTTCGCCGAAATAAAAAACATCCAGGAAGATGTCAGATTGCATGGTAATCAGACCCGGGCACGTTGGCCCATGATTGTATTGCGTTCACCCAAAGGTTGGACGGGACCAAAAGAAGTCGATGGTAAAAAGGCCGAAGGCTACTGGCGTTCTCATCAAGTCCCGTTTGGTAATATTGCTACCGAACCGGGACATCTTGAATTACTCGAACAATGGATGAAAAGTTATAAACCGGAAGAACTGTTTGATAACAACGGCACCTTGCGTGAAGAACTTGCTGCATTAGCACCCAGAGGGGAGCGGCGCATGGGAGCCATCCCTCATGCCAACGGAGGTCAGTTGCTAAAAGATTTAATTATGCCCGATTTTCACGATTATGCATTGGAGGTAACGCAGCCGGGACAAAGTGTAGGCGAAGCAACATGCACCATGGGAAAATTGCTGCGTGATGTGATGAAGCTCAACGCTGAGGTAAAAAACTTTCGTGTATTCGGCCCGGACGAAACCGCCTCTAACCGGCTGAGTGCATTATTTGAAGTGACAAACCGGGCATGGCAAGCGCAGACTCTACCGGAAGACGACCATCTTGCAACAGATGGACGGGTGATGGAAATTCTCAGTGAGCATACTTGTCAGGGCTGGCTGGAAGGTTACCTGCTCACCGGGCGACACGGCCTTTTTTCCTGTTATGAAGCTTTTATTCATATTGTTGATTCCATGTTTAACCAGCACGCCAAATGGCTCAAGGTTACCAGTAAAGAAATCCCCTGGCGACGGCCCATCGCATCGCTAAATTATTTATTGACCTCCCATGTCTGGCGTCAGGACCATAATGGCTTTTCTCATCAAGACCCCGGGTTCATTGATCATGTGATGAATAAAAAGGCGGATATCATTCGTGTTTATTTGCCACCTGATGCCAATACCCTATTGCATGTCACCGACACTTGTTTGCGCTCAAAAAATCTAATCAATGTTATTGTCGCGGGAAAACAACCACAACTTCAGTGGCTCAGCATGGATGCTGCGATTAAACATTGTAGTGCAGGTATTGGCATTTGGGCGTGGGCCAGTAATGATCAGGGAAGTAAACCGGATGTTGTGATGGCCTGCGCCGGAGATGTGCCCACACTGGAAACTCTGGCAGCCGTGGACTTGTTACGACAACACCTTCCTGAACTGAAAGTCAGAGTGGTTAATGTTGTAGACCTAATGACGCTGCAACCACAGAGCGAGCATCCGCATGGACTGGCTGACAAGGATTTTGATGCACTGTTTCCGGCCAATACCCCGGTGATTTTTGCCTATCATGGCTATCCCTGGCTGATTCACCGCCTCACCTATCGCCGTGCATGTCATCAGCATTTACATGTACGGGGTTACAAGGAAGAAGGTACTACCACCACACCTTTTGATATGGTAGTGCTTAATGATATGGATCGTTTTCATTTAGTGGAAGATGTCATCGACCGCGTACCTACGCTTGTTACACGCGCGGTTTATCTCAAACAAAAAATGCGTGATAAATTAACTGAACACAAAGCGTATATCGTTGAACATGGACAAGACCTGATAGAGATTCGTGACTGGAAGTGGGGTCAAAGAGATACAGCCTGAATTCTGATTACTGTGGATGTATTGTTATCCATTGTGGAAAGTTATTATTCAATCCCTTATATGTTAATCGTTTTGGTGCTTCCTTTTTATTGATTGATAGTTTCCATATATCAGAATAGGGTTCTTCCAGAAGAAACCCTCTTGGAGTATCAGTATTTTTATGAGATCGCGCACTGCGCAAAGACATTGCGTTGATGCGGCTATATGTCAAATACTGTCCGTCCGGGGACCAGGCTGGCGAGAAGTTTACATCACCTTCTTTGGTCAATTTTCTGATCAACTTCCCCTCTCGACTGGCCAAATATATATCACCCGGACTGGAATTCATAAATGCCAGGAATTTTCCGTCCGGAGACCAGCTGCCCAGCATTCCATTGTCAATGAAAAATATTTGATTTGAACCGTCCTCATCCATAATAAACATTTGCCATTTTTTATTTCGGTTGGTTGCAAAAAGTATTTTATTGCTGTTTTTAATTGGAAGCGGGGTAGTATTAATAATGTTATTTTTAGAAAAAGTAAGTTGACGGATTTCTGAGCCATCGGGGTTCATGACCCATATATTGGTTTCTTCTGCCATTAATTTTCCACTGACGACATCACTGAAAATTTTGCTGCGGGAAAAATATATTTTATCCCCTGATGGAGACCAGATTGCGTCAGAATCCATCACCATTCCATGGGTCAATTGTTTCAATTTACCTTCAATATACAGCCAAATATGACTGTTCAACCAGTCATCCTTATAATTTTTCTGAGGTGAATGATCCGGGGAAATTAATAATAGTTTATTTTTGTCAGGTGATATTTTGATGGAATATATAGATCTTCCTTCAATGATGGGTATATTTTCACTGCCGTCATCATTCATCGCTTTTATGGTAACAATTGGTTTTGATTTTCTGGTGGAAGTGCCGCCGTAATTTTTAGAGATATAAATGATGTTTTTTGATTTAGGGATTTCTGTACTTAGTATTTTGAAGAATTCTTCTTTATTATTTTCTTGATCAGAAAAAAGAGGAGGGGCAAATAAAAATGCCACCAAGGTTATAGGCAGATAAGCATATAAAATATTTTCTGATCGGTTTGTCATATCAGCATTCATTTTGAAATTCGTGATAAGAGCCACGAAAAATAATTTACCGGGTATTTATTTCTTCAGTGTACGGGATAGCATTGTTGAATTGACAAAATAGGGCAGAAAAAGAAGGCCAATATTATTAACCTTTTAAATACCGGCACTCTTCTTCTGACCCTGACAGGCCATTCAGCATACTGCTTTGCATTGCCAAAAAATACTATTTTTTATTAACACGGATTTATGATTTAAATCCATATTTCAATAGCATTTAATCGTGATGTCATGGTTTGGCATTGGAAACTGCCCTGATTTGAACCCGTTCCCCAGGCACCATATGTAAACATAGTTGGCCTCGCTAATATCGTGACCACCGATTTCATGTGTCCCCTGGGGTACCTGGCCATAATGTACGGCATGATAATTACTATCTTGTTGAAAAAGCCAGGTTTGTGATGCATGGGTTTGCCAATATATTCGGCCTGCACCGATAACAGAACTCATTTCCTGAAGACTCAAGTCCCTGGTTTGTGGTGCTTGCTCATTTACAACTGAGGAAAATGATATTGATGTGCTACTTAAAGAAAAAACTATGACTGTAAATATAAAAGTAGTGAGCCTATTCATGATGGTATCTCCTTTATTATGAAAGGTTGTTTCTGTAAACAAACGCATATCTATAAAAGTGTGAGAAATACAATAAATAAACTGCTTTAATAACTGATGTAATTGGTAAGGTTTTTCGTGAATGTACCTACATAGGTGTTGTTACTGAATTCAATAGCGTAACTTTAGTCACCATAACAGGAAAACTTTTACTTCAATTACAGGGTATAATTATAAAGTGGTTTTACTGTATAACAACCAATACAGATTATCCATTCATGCTATTTTTTTAATGGTTTATACTGAAAGAATAAATGTTATAAAAATTATTCCTGATTTAATTTTTTTATATTTTTTATCTCAATAAAAACCCCCGGACATGGCCGGGGGCTTTATTTCCTTTAAATGTAGTCGGTTAAATATTGTCAGTCAGTATTTATTGAAACACCTCCACAAAAGACATCATGCCGGTATCGGCATGTTCCAGGATGTGGCAATGGAACTGCCAACCGCCTGAACGTCCTCGTTTACCGATACTGAGGTCGGCATTCTCGATCACAGCCATGCCACCGTTCGCTTCGATATCTGCACCGGTAAGGCCTTCAGCAGGTGAGAAATCGATGGCGATTTTGACAATTGACATCGCACCCATAGGGCCGTTGCGGGCAGGCAGGTTGACCATATCAACATTTTCCAATTGCGGTGCAGGCACCACCTCCAACACGTTGCCATCCTTATCTTTGTAGATGGTTTCCAACACCTGAAAGAAGAAACCATGTAGGTGGAAAGGATGGTCGCCGCCAGTCATATTGGCCAGATTCCATACCTGGGTTTCACCAACTTGCGCATCAGGTGCATCATGGGTGGTGACCTCGTTAGCGGTTTTACCATTGATCAAAAACTTAATCATACCGTTAGCCATAGGCATGCTGTGACCAAACTTGAGCGTGGTCTCAGCGGCACCGGCAATGTCGATAGGTTCGATAGTGCGCAGATGTTTAGGCAGCTTGAGTTTCTTGGCATGCTTGTGACCTTTCTTGAAAACCAGGCGCATGAGTGGAATATCAGGATAGTGACCATCCATCTCATCGTCGCCCATCATCACCATGCCATTGTCCATAATATCAATGCTATGACGACCGCGTTTGGTGTCTTTCCAGTACACGATCAGCTCAGTGCCAGGTTTACCCTTGGGGATAAACATGATGTCAGCACGTTGGCCGGGGACCAGAAATACGTCGTCCATGTCCTTGATGGGTGTTTCCAGCAAGCCTCCATCACCACCGATGCGAGTCAGCTTGTGACCCGGTACGGCAACACGCATGAAACGTGTATTGGCAATGTTTACCATACGCCAGCGGATAGGCTCGCCGGATTTGACTCGCATAGTGGGCATTTGACGACCATTGACCAGCAAGGTATTACCAGTACGACCGTTGATTTTTTTCAGCAGGACTTCTTTTGGAGTACCTGTGAATGCTTCTTCAACTTGACCGTTTTCGTCAAGTAGCACATCGTCGAGCACCAATATCCTCTGTTTCGTTTTGCGAATGTGCTTATTGATATCGCGTTTTTTCTCAGATACCAACAAAGCGCCTGCCAGACCTTTTTCCACCTGTTCGTTAGAACGCACATGTGGGTGATACCAGAAAAGTGAAGCCTCTTTCAACTCGTACTTGTAAGTAAAGGTCTCTCCAGGTTGTAGAGGGTTTTGTGCGACAGATGCGCCATCCATATCCGCAGGCAGGCGCAAGCCATGCCAATGGATAGTTGTGGGCTCAGACAGGTTGTTGGTGAAATGAATGATCAGAGTGTCACCTACGGTGCCGCGAATCAGTGGTCCCGGTACAGTGCCGTTGTAAGAATAAACTTTGGAAGGTATGCCGGGGATCATCTCCACATAATCTTCGCGTGCTTCCAGATTGATTTCCACAATGTGTGGGTCGGGGTTGATATCCTCCAGCAGTTGTAAGCCAAAAGCCTCAGCTCGGGTACGTTTACTGAAATTTTTGTCGTGATGTTTATCGTGACGTTTGTGATGACGTTTGTCGTGATGTGGCTTATGGTGCTCTTGTTGATGCCGTTTTTCGTGATTGCGATCATGCGATTTTCCCGCATTGGCAAGTGGTAGCGCGAGCGCAAGACAGAGTGATGTTGCGATGATTAATGCTTTCATATCGCGGTGTCTCCTTGTTTTTTATGTCAGACAACCCCCACTGAAATCCATTGAGGATTTCAGTAGCCCGTTTATACCTCCCTGGTATGATGTGAATCTTGTCAGCAGAAGCTCGATCAAATGCTCGTTATATTTCGAGTGGCTAACGTTATATGGAATAACACTAGACTCTCTTGGTGGTCAAATGATTGATGAGGTATCGAGGGGCTGTTGCATAGAACTGTGAACCAGGACACACTTTAGTGTGCTATATCAGTAAACTTGTGACGTAATTGTTTTTTGTGATGTGCTGTAATCGATTGTTTTTTGGACACCCATCAAATAAAAGCCTTGCTCAAACCGATTCTCCAGAAAGTATGTGTAAAAACATGATTAGGAATTTCTGGTTTTGCCAGACACAGAAAAACTGAGCGTTTTCCGACAAGCACGCTTATTTTCTGAGCCGCAGACAACAGGGAGTCTTCGCCATCTACTCAGGCGACTTGAAAAGAGAAAAATGAAGTGAGTGGAAACTATGTAGGTAATAGCGGCTTATAAACATACTTGCTCGTAGACTGTCCCTTCATCCAACACTGACCCAGCTGATGGGCAAATTGCTTCAGTTTTTCCACGGTGCCTACAGCCCGGAAGAACCGCTGATCATAGTGGTTGATCATATCCAGCCAGCCGTGCTGTTCAATCCCCAGTCTGGCCAATATGGGCGGCAGGTTATCAGCAATTGCTCCAGCTTTATCATCGCGTATGGCCCGCCCACTCCAGTCCACGAGTTCCAGGTAATCCGGGAATGAAAAAGCAATGCCTTCGGGTTGGCCTTTGTGTTCGTCTCCAATGAAATCGGCCAATTTACGGTCGTCTGAGAGGAGTCTGATTGAGCTTGATCCTGCTCAAAGGATGAGGTCGAGTTTTGATGGGCTCGTATCCGTGCCTGAATGGACGTGTAGTCTGAAGTTTCCGGGGTGGGGTTGATACCGGCCCGTATAGGGTTGAGGTCTACATAGCTCATACAGGTGAGCAAGGCTTGCTCATCCAGCAGGGCTTTTGGCATCCGTGCCTCCTTCTTTATGCGGGTAAAGTATGCCGCGCAATTTAACGAGACTTGCTTTGGATGTCAATTAATTGATGGGTGTCTTGTTTTATTTTTGTTGTTTTATTAAGAAAGGAAAAAGACAAGACCCCTATCTTTTTATTGTGTAGTTTTTAAGGTAGGAAGCAATCTTCGACTTTTGCTTCATGAAAAGATCCATAATCATTCTTCCAAGAAACCAACGAAGGCTGATCGCCAACCTCTTCTAGGATGTCGAAAATGGTAATTTTTTGATTATGGGTAAGCTTTTTAATGGGGTTAGTACCGTTCTCAGAAGTGATTTCCGCACCCTTTTTCACACACACTTTATCGCCAGCTTTAAAGCCTTCTTGCTCCATGATTTTCTCCTTTTACACCAATTAATTGAGGTGCTGGGTTGATCTTTTCTACTTGATTCTCACTACTGCTTGACTATTAGTGCTTGGATTATAAGAAAATAAAACATAAGCCTCGTCTATGAGAGTTGTTCTGTTTATCTTGTTTTTATCGAGCAAGCGAATAAAACTGGAAACATCAAGCTCATCCTCATCAGTATGGATTAGAAGAATATATCGATGGTAGGTCTTGCGCAATTCGGAACGCTTTGCTGGATTGTCTTTCTTAGCTAAAATGCAGTTTAGTTTTTCTGCTAGCAAAGATTCGGTCCATTCTGGCCCTATAACATACGCCAAATTATGACGAACTTGATCTTCTATAGAATCTTGTACAACTAATTCTGTCACCTCAACCGCAATATCTTTGCCGATGTGAGTTATAATACAATCAGGTGGATCATCTCCTTCCGTTATTTTCGTGAACCCACTATTCCCTTCCTCCTGAAAATATTTTACCAATTCAGAGCACAGCTTCAGTTCCATTACTTCCTTCTTGTGCCACTGAAAAAATGACGCATATTTTCGTGGGAGTGCTTGCGACTTACGTATTTCCCTCGCTACATCACTCCAGTCAATTTCACTCATAGATCGCCCTTTCTGGATCTAACATCTAGGTATTAAACCCTGCGCACAATCCAGATAAAATCAATTTTAATCTACCAATTCGCTAAAGCAATTAATTGATGGGTGTCTTGTTTCCCTTGTTTCCCTTTTATTTTTATGCGGTGGTACAGCCATCTATTAATATTCTACCTAAGTGAGAGAGCCTGATATTTGACTCCGGGTTATTGACCCTAAATCCAGAATATCCGCGATCAAGGCTCTCAAGTGTTTGCTCCCATGAGTCAATTACGAGACCATGTCGAAACAAGTTGCTGAGAGAAATCTTTATATCTTCCACATTCTTTTCAATATTTTCTGAAATCAATTCAGCATTTAATTTTACGCCGGTCAACATTCCATATTTTTCATTCAACGATTCATCTGACAAATAATTAATAATATAGACATCTATAGGGTCCAAACTTGAAAGTATTTCTATATACAGCTTTCTAATTTCAAATCTCTTATTTGGATTGGTAGCATTGGCTATTAATCCTGCCCACAATAAGCGAACATCATCATTATCTTCTAGGGACGCCTGTTCTAAAATTGGTATAACGTACTTAGGTAGCAAAGGGATTAGCTTCCCCTGTATCTTTCTTTTCTTGTGAATGGAATCTATTTTGTCCACTAACTTTAGGAGATTTTCATATCGAAATGTTTGTGCCCAATCCGAAAATGCAGAACCAAGGTGAGCAAAACCGTCACCCATGACTTTATCTAAAAACTTTCCGAATTTTTCGGCCTCCTCAATACCCTTGAGGGCAGTCTTAGCGCCTTCCTGAACGGCTTTAGATTCTTCTTTCATCTTTATTGATCCACATAACTTATTAGTTCAAGCCCACTTGCCCTGCTACCCACAGTATTGAACGAGGAATCACGCAAGTTTGCCAGATAATCACAGAAACATGTCAATTTGCCCTCTGGGAATCATTGTGTCAATTCAAAATTCCCAAAATGCGAAAGAAACAAGACACCCATTAAATAAAAGCCTTGCTCAAACCCATCCCTCAGAAAGATGAGTAAAAACTTGATCAGGAATTTATGGCTTTTACCAGACGCGGAAAAAACCAGGAATTTTCCGACAAACAAGCTGGTTTGAGGTGTCCTTTACTCTTATTCCTGTTGTTGGTTAAAAATCATGATGTAATCTTTAAACCAAAATACTCGGTTACGTTGCTTTCCTGTCAATTCAAATAACACACCATGTTTTACAAAGTCATTCACTAACTGCTGTAGCGGTATTGGTTTGCAACCCCAATAAACTGGCAATTGTTTTGATGTTCAAAGCCGGGTTTTGATAAAGATACTGTATCAGGGCTTGGGCATTTTTCTGGCGGCGCGTACTAAAATGCGGAAGCACTTCGAGTTCCCGACGTTCCTTTAATATCAAAATATTCTTAAATACCTGTATGGAACTTTCTGCAGTTTCTCGTACGCTGTATAAAAAGAATTTGCGCCACACAGGGTCTTTCCAAATAGTGGCTGTGCTACTTTCAGGTCATGCAGAAGCCTCACTCGACATATTAACTTCTTTTATTTCATTGGGTTGTAATCATTCACTTTCTTTTTGGTAATAATCAGCTACTTTTTGCTCGTGTATACAAAAGCTGTATTTCTACCTTGCACACCCTGGTTTTTTAGACTAAGTTTAATTTACTTCAGGCATTTAGACTGAGTCTACAAGACTGTTTTGTCAATAAATGTTAAGGGAGCCTTTGTATGAACAAAATTTCACGACGACAGTTTCTGGGCATGACCACAAAAGCGGGGGCTGCAACGATGTTCGC
>WFQM01000155.1 GCA_015487095.1 Gammaproteobacteria bacterium
GCAGCTGATCCAGTTTCCCAATAACATCCTCCACCAAAATCCGCTTCATTGCCTCTGCGCTGCGCACCCGTTTTCCCCACGATACTTCATCAACAGATTTCCCCTCTTCTTCTTGCAATGCCTCCGGGTATTTATTCACTACCCATTGTTGGCTCAAATACGGCCCGGTACGTTGCGGATTGGAAGTGACGTATAGCCCGATGACCGGTGTGCCAACGGTGGTGGCCATGTGCGCGGGGCCGGAGTCAGGGGAAATGAGTACGCTGGCGTGTTGAATAATAGCGAGCAATTGTTTCAGGTTGGTCTGACCAATGACGTTGACAGGCTTGTGCCTGGCAAGCGCACTGATTTTTTCACCGTAGTTTTTTTCCAGCGCACTGGGGCCGCCGGTGAGTACCACGGTCATACCGTATTTTTCGACGGCGTAATCGGCAACTTGCGCATAACCTTCGGCGCTCCAGTTGCGCCAGTTGCGGGCGCGGTTGCTGGAGCAGGGGCTGATGGCCAGCACGGGGTTGTTGTCAGGCAGTCGGGCCCGCACAAAATCCTGTGCCTCAACGGGAATGGGAATGTCCCAGTGTGGGGTGAGGTCGCTGACACCAATCGCCTCGGCAAAACCAAACAGACCGTCCATCACATGCTGGCGCGGTTTTTCGGCAATACGTGCGTTGGTAAATAACCATTGGTAGTCTTTGGCGCGAGCTTTGTCGAAACCCAGTTTGATGTCGGCGGGGATCAACAGGCTGGCAATGCTGGAGCGAATGGAAATCTGCATTTGCAGCAGAGCATCGAAATGCTGATTTTTGGGCCGTTGTCGCAGCGTTTGCCGCAATTCTGCATAAGCGCGCCAGCCGCGACTTTTGTCAAAGATGATAAACTCGATGTCGGGCAAGTCGCCGACCAGACTGGCTTCGAGTTTGCCGATAATCCAGGTAATACGGGTTGTCGGCCACTGACGCTGGATACTGCGCACTACTGGTACAGTGTGGCAGATGTCACCCACCGCAGAGAGACGTAGAACACACAAATTATCGGGCGCATCGGTGAAGGGCAAAGTGTGGGTAGGCGGCGGCATCTTATTCTTTATGAGAGTGAATTACATGAATCCTACCGAAAAGCACGATGGGACGCAGCACGTTCTGTACGATGCCGATCAATTGAGCGATATAAAACCGATGATGTTTGATCCGGTTGCCTTGCAGCAAGCAGGGCTGGTGCATGGCAGTGCCGAAGGACGGGGCACCACGCACTTCATTGAGTTGGACGGTAAACCCTGTGTGTTGCGCCATTATCGGCGCGGCGGACTGGCGCGGTTGTTAGGTGATTGTTATTTGCGCCGCACTCTGCCGCAAACACGGGCCTGGCGTGAATGGCATTTGTTAGCGAATCTGTCAGTACAAGGGCTGCCTGTGCCTCAACCCGTTGCAGCACGGGTGATTACCCACGGATTGTTTTACCGGGCTGATCTTGTGATGCAAAGACTGGGTGATACGTGCTCTTTGAGCCAGGCTCTGAAAGGCGATTCCGCGTTGCCTGGGAAGCAGTGGAAAGCTATTGGCCAATGCATTCGGCGATTCCACGCTGCGGGTGTTTATCATGCTGATCTTAATGCGCACAATATTTTGTTGGGTGCTGAAGAGAAGGTGTGGCTCATCGATTTCGACAGGGGAGAAATCCGCCCGTCTGCCAATGATTGGCAACAGGCTAATCTGGCACGCCTGCGGCGCTCGCTGGACAAACTGTTGGTTTTGCAGCAGGCCTCACACCAGGGTTTTCATTTTACAAATACGGACTGGCAACAGCTCATGCTGGGCTGGGAGGCTACCTCAGTATCAGCAAATTAAGCAGGATAATAAACTTCCAGGCAACCCGGAGTTTGAGCTTCCAGCGCTTTCATTGACCCACTAACTTGATCGGGTACATCATGACTAATGACAGGGAGGTTACCCTCTCAGTTTTTAGCAGGCTGTTTTTTTCTTGTCCGGGTGTGTTGGTGTAAATACGGTTAGACACAATCTAAACTTCTCGTGTAAAATATGGACTCAGTCTAAAACAGGGGCGAGTTTTTCGTAACCCTGTCATTAAACACAAGAGGAGATTGTTGTGAACGTTTTGTTGAAATCCGTGTTACCGATTTTTTTCGGCGTCACGCTGACGGTTTTATCTGTAACGGCTTCGGCTTTTGAAGTTTTACCCGAAGTTGCCCCGGCCCCTGCTGATAACCCTACCACGCCCGCGAAAGTAGAGCTGGGCAAGCAATTATATTTTGATCAACGCCTGTCGGTGAACGGCACCGTGTCCTGCAATTCCTGTCACAGTGTGATGGCCAACGGTACCGATAACCGCCCAGTATCTGTAGGTGTGTTCGACAAACGAGGTGGCCGTTCGGCACCCACGGTATGGAATGCCGCTTTTCTTTCTACTCAGTTCTGGGATGGCCGTGCCGCCAGCCTGGAAGATCAGGCCAAGGGGCCCATTCTTGCCGGTGTGGAAATGGGTATGCCCAGTGAAGCAGCTGTAGTGGCACGTTTGAAAAAAATCCCTGGTTATGTCACACAGTTTAAAGCTGTATTTGGAGGTGAGGACTCTCTCTCTTACGACAATGTTGCTCGCGCCATTGCTGCCTTTGAACGTACTTTGATTACGCCCAATTCCGCAGTGGATCGTCATTTGAAAGGTGACAAATCGGCGTTATCTGCCGCAGCCAAACGGGGCATGACGCTGATGGAAAAAGTGGGCTGTACTTCCTGCCACACCGGCCCTAACTATTCCGGTCCAGGCAATTTGCCAGTGGGCCAAGGTTTCTTCCAGAGGTTTCCCAGCTTTCCCAGTAAGTACGACAAGCAATATGATTTGAAAGCTGACCTGGGTCGTCACGAAGTGACTCAAGCCGCTGCTGACAAACACATGTGGCGGGTTCCCACTCTGCGCAACGTGGCACTGACTGCACCGTATTTCCACAATGGCTCAGTACCGACTCTGGATGAGGCTGTGCGCGTAATGGCTAAGAGCCAGCTTAATAAAGAGCTGACGAATGCCGAAGTGTCTGACATCGTGGCCTTCCTTGATGGTCTCAATGGTGAGTTTCCAAAAATCACCATGCCGCGTCTGCCAGAAACACCGAATGGTACGTTGTTGGAAGAATAATTTGAGTTAGCAAAACATATGGCCGGGTCATCGAAAGGTGACCCGGCCATTTGTTATTGAGATATGTCAAGTTGGGAAGTCTGAGAAAAGCCTGAATCACAGAGCGATTGCGATCCTGGGTTTTTATTATTCAGGCTCTAATCATTATCATGCGTTAATTTTTTTATCTCTTCTTCGAGAACCTGGATAGCACCACTGATTCTCAACATCGTCTTTTGTACATTTATCCGTTTAGCATCCAGCTCAGCTAACGTTTTTTTTCCATTTTCAAATTCAATGCTCAATTCTTTGAGACGCTGTTCTAATTGGTCTTGCATCATCAGTCACCACACCTTTTAATCTGTTTGAGATAAGTTTTAGTCAGACATCAAATTTTCTGGCCAGTTTTAATCCGGCGTTGGTTGACAGAGCTAACCTCAAACATAATTTCCTGATCGGAAATTGTACCGATAATCGTGGTTGGAGCGCTGGTAAGGCCAATATCCCGAAGCATAAATTTCCACATCTCCCCTTCTTGCCAGGCATCGCCAGCGTAGACAACTTCACCTGTTGTTCTTGTAACAATAATATCGATGCCGGATTTTGATAAATTGGTAATAACAATGTTGCGTACAGTGCTGATGGGCTCTTTTGGATTGCGTACAGCGACTATGCCACTTATCTGAGAACGGCTTTTCAGGTTTTTCAGGAGAGCGCCGGGCTTGAATGTATTATTCAGAAATAATGTATTGCTAGCTTTTCCACACATTATCTCGAAACCAATATCATCACTTAACTTAAGGCCGAAGGTATTATCTCTTAAAGACTGAATATTTTCCCGTAATTTTTTTTGGCTCAGTGAGCTTGATTGCAGCTTTATCCATTGAGCACCAAGTGCCTCTTTGATTTTTTCTGAATCTATAGAGGTACCCTTGATGCGATAGCCAATAAAAATTCTGGCAAATGTTAGCGTGTGTTTAAAACCTGGGTCGTTATTTTCAGAAAGGGAGTCCAATGCTTTTATACTTATTTCAGTACCGATGCGTCCCATTGCCTTGATGACTTCACGCTGCAAGTGGCCATTAGTTTTTCCTAGCGCCTGAATAAGTGCTTTTTCACTTTCTCCGTCTGCGAACTTTCCCAGGCCGGAAGCTGCGGCGATGCGTGTTGCGTTTAATTCAGTTGAGTCTAAAAGTATTTTTGTGAGCACTTCTGAAAAATCACGGCCTTTTGCCACCTGAATAAAGGCATTGACAGCACGTTTACGATTTACGGGTGATTTACTCTTTCCTCTATTGGAAAGGATTTTTGTCAGCGCATCGACATCTTTTTTATCCAGACTCAGGTTTCCATTAATGCAATCCAATGCTTGGTCAGACACAACTCTGGTTAACTTGGGTGATAAAGCAATCATGATTTTCTCCTTTTAACAATTGGAAACTGAGCAATGGTCTTTCATTGTGTTTCCCTGGTTGTTGGTAAGGTTCAGGCTGGTGGCATTAATTGAGCCTATTCCATCGCCATCAGAATCGTCTCCCATGAGATTGGTGATATCGCCCGCGTGAGACAGACCAAGATAATGCCCAACCTCATGCCCAAGAACGATGCCGGTTACAAGATCACTATTGCTGAGTTCCATAACAGAACCTGTACGTCCTTTGGCATCTTTGTCACAGGGACCATCGACGTTACTCCAACCGCTGGCATCAGTAACATTAGTGACAAAAAATACGTCCAGGCCATCATTCGGGCCGGAATAATCCTCTGTCAGGTCTGTCGCCTCACTGCCATCAACGACCGTATAACCACCTGCTTCACTACTGGAAATGTAACGCCAGTAGAGTTTACGAATACCAAAATTTTCTTGTGCATAGATACCCCGTGCCACATCAATTGCGGCTTGCATGCGTTGAGTATCAGCCTGTGTAAATTCACCCGAAAAATCCGGCTCGTGGCCCACCAAAAAGAGACAGAGGTTACAGCTGGGGCCTTGAATCAGTTCAATGTGATTTTTAAGCGAGAGATCCCGGTTCATCGTCCCCCAGACATAGCCGTACACATCCCGGCGGACAGAAAAGTTACCGGACAAATCCAAACAATTTTCCGCTACTGCTCTTACGCTGGTCACAGTATATTCTCCTTTAACATATTCATATTGGCGTTTTTATTACTGCTTGCATTATTGTAAGGCGACTAACACAGGGATAAGTCCGGTTCCATGCTCAAGAGGAGCCAATGCCTTACCAATGACCGCACCGAAAGCTTTTTGAGTATCTTCAGCTTTCATAGCGTACCCCGGAATATCTGCTGTTGTGAGTAAATCACCAATCTGGATTGAAATATTTTCAGCGGTAACCAGACAGTAAACTTTTCCCATCATGGCAACGGGGCTGCGATTGCTTTCCCCTGCCTGCTTATCCAGCACAAGCCCGGGTTTATAATGTCCAGCACCTGAAATAATGCCGACCACACGTTTATCGTAGGCAGCTTCGCTAGGTTGTAATAAGCCATTTTTGTCCAACACCATGACACTGCCAGGGAGGGCATCCACCGATTCGGCAATGGTAAATTCTTCAGCAATATCCGCATTTCTCAATGTAATGTCGCCAGCGTTGGCATCCAGATGAATTGAGGCTTCAGAGGTATTGTGGTTATCCGTAGCAGAGCTCGAAAACAATAAAATATCTCCATCAGTGCCGTTACCACCCATCCAGAGGTTCCCGCCGTCGCCATCGAAGTGAAATGTGGCATCGCCGGTATCGTGATTGTTACTGGCGTTGGCGGGAAAGATGACCAAGTCACCATCTTTACCATTACCGCCCATCCAGAGGTTCCCACCATCACCATCAAAGTGAAATGTGGCATCGCCGGTATCGTGATTGTTGTTGGCATTGGCGGGAAAGATGACCAAGTCACCATCTTTGCCGTTACCACCCATCCAGAGATTCCCACCGTCGCCATCGAAGTGAAATGTAGCGTCGCCGGTATCGTGATTGTTACTGGCGTTGGCGGGAAAGATGACCAAGTCACCATCTTTGCCGTTACCACCCATCCAGAGATTCCCAC
>WFQM01000156.1 GCA_015487095.1 Gammaproteobacteria bacterium
CGACGTTCTACACCGACTTTTTCCAGCGTATCCACAAAACCAAAGCCATCCATTAGTACACCAATGGAGCCTACGATACTGGCTTTGTTGGCATAGATTTCATCCGCCGCAGCGGCGATGTAATAACCACCGGAGGCACAGATATCTGCAACAACGGCATATAATTTAGTCTCCGGGTACTTTTCACGCAAGCGTTTGATTTCATCATAAACGTAACCTGCCTGTACCGGGCTGCCTCCCGGGCTGTTAATGCGCATAATAATTGCGGCCGTTTTTTTGTCCTTAAAAGCTGCTCGCAAACCACTCACAAGATTATCGGCACTGGCCTGGGTGTTTGCTGCAATCACCCCTTCCAGATCAATCAGTGCCGTGTGTTCGTCATGTGTGATGCCGCTTTCACCCCAGTCTGTGGGGATGTACAAAATAATCGCAAACAAATAAACAAAAAACAGGGATTTGAAAAAGATACTCCAGCGGCGGGCACGCCGCTGTTCGTTGATGGCTGCAAATGCCAATCGGTTGAGCGTTTCTCTTTCCCAGTCAGGATTGCTTGTTTTTTGGTCTTTTTTATCAGTCGCGCCCATCGGGTCGCTCACTGTTTCGCCATGAGTCCAGACATCAACGTCATTCGTTGCATTGGGTTCGGATGACATTGGTGGTTTTTGTGCATCCGTTTTGTCGTAATCACTCATGAAATGTACCTTTTGTGTTTCATTATTTTAGGCTTTACGCCCTGCTTCTATATACCGCAGATTATTATGCAGTATAGATTTATTGTTTGTTACGCAGTATTGATTTCGTTAACCAGCCACTCTGGCAATTCTGTGATGGATGACAGACAAGCCAGCGGGGAGCATGCCATTAAACGCTCCCGGGTGTGTACTCCGTAATCCACACCCACGGCGGCGGTACGGGCAGCATTGGCCATTTCCAGGTCATATTCGGTATCTCCCACCATCAGAGTACGTTTTGCATCGACATCGAGAATGTCCATAATATCCAGCAGCATTTGCGGGTGGGGTTTTGAGTGAGTTTCATCCGCACAGCGCGTTTCCGCAAAATACTGCGAAAATCCGGTGCTTTGCAAAACCCGATCCAGCCCCCGCCGCCCTTTGCCGGTGGCGACTGCCAGCAAATACCCGGCCTCATGCAGATGTTGCAACACCTGCTCTGCTCCCGCAAACGGCTCACAGGGATCATCGGTAAAAAAGTGGTAACGATAACGCTCGATGATCGCCAATAGCACATCATCATCGCAATCAGGCAGCAATCGCAGAATGGCTTCACGCAATCCCAGGCCGATAATGTCACGGATTTTTTCCCGGGCCAACACGGGCAAATCCAGGTCTTTCAGCGTGCGTTGCATACTGGTCACAATATGGGCTTCGGAATCCATCAGGGTGCCGTCCCAATCGAAGACCACCAGTTCATAAGTTTTTTTCATTGCTTTTTTGTATTTCCTGTTTCATTAATTGTTTCGTTTAATATGAGTTAAGCGCTAAAAAGACCCAAACGAATAAAACCATTGATTTACACTCAGCAGGACAGACCGTTCCCAGGTCACGAATCACAGAGCCATAAAATCTAACGCAGAGGCGCGGAGGCGCAGAGAACGCAAAGCGATATTCTTTGTCCACCATCCCCTCATTTTTTCTTTGCGCCCTCTGCGTCTCCGTGCCTTTGCGTTGGGATTTCATTACCCAAACTCTGCTGCATACGCCGAAAACAGGGCAATTTAACCTTTATATTCACACTTTAATATCCAGTTGGCAGACTGTTCAGCACAGCTTCCAGCTCATCCCCCAGCGGTGCCTCAAATTGATGGATGGGAGCCTGTTCGTCCAGCCCGCTTAATGAAAAACCCAGCGAGCGTGCATGTAAAAAAAGTCTACGTACACCGTATTTTTTCATTTCCCGGTCAAATTCTGCGTCACCATATTTTTCATCGCCCGCAATGGGATGGCCAATGGAGGCGGCGTGTACCCGTATCTGGTGGGTACGTCCGGTGAGCAGACTGACTTCGACCAGACTCGCCTGCGCAAAAATCGTCACCGGGCGAAAAATGCTCACAGCGGATTTTCCTTCGCTATTGACAGTTACCACCCGCTCCCCGGAACGCAGCGTGTTTTTCAACAGCGGTGCATCCACACGACGCTCACCGCCCTGCCATTGTCCTTTCACTAACGCCAGATAGCGTTTATCCACCCCGCCTTCACGTAATAAGCGGTGCAGCTCACGTAATACGCTGCGGCGTTTGGCGATGAGCAGACAACCTGAGGTATCCCGATCCAGTCGATGCACCAGTTCCAGATACGGCGCTTTCGGCCATAGCACGCGCAACGCCTCGATGACCCCGTAATTCAGCCCACTGCCGCCATGCACGGCAATGCCGGACGGTTTATTCAATAACAAAAAGCCCTTTTCTTCCGCGATAATGCCCGCCTCGATACGCTTCAGCACTCGCTGCCCCGGATTGACCGGAGCGTCAGCTTCGGCCACCCGCACTGGCGGAATACGCACGGCATCACCGCTTTGCAGACGGTAACTGGCCTTGATACGCCCTTTATTAACACGCACTTCTCCCTTGCGCAGCATGCGGTAGACCCGGCTTTTGGGCACCCCTTTAAGACTGGCCAGCAGGAAATTATCGATTCTTTGACCTGCCCTTTCCTCATCTATTTCAACAATGCGAGCCTTTGTGGAAGCCTTCTGGACGGGTTTGGGGGGTGTTTGTGCGGGTAGTTGTGTCATGGGGTGCATCATAACAAATCATGCCCGGTTTGCTGCCATGCCATAAGGCTGCTATATTTGCCCGGCTTATTGCGGGATAGTATTGACTCTCCGCCCATTTTCCCTCAGCACGGAGCTACGCTGAAACGCGACAGGATGGGGCGCAGAACGAAACAATTTTCTTAACATCCGTGTCATGACGGGTGTATTTACCAATATTTAGTGCGCTCCCATGTCCATCTTGTGTTCATGACGAGCTGACCAATAGCAGCAAAACCAGACTCGCGACGCTGGCCCCTGTTTTTAGTGACCAAAACTAAAATGGCCGGATCAGTCGGCGAACGGTAGCACTGTCTATTGTTTGTGAAGCCATTTTGTGCCCGCAACCACAAGCGGACATTGGTTGAGCGCATGGACTGAAAAAATGAAAAGAATGCTGTTTAACGCAACTCAGCCAGAAGAGTTGCGCGTTGCCATGGTTGATGGCCAACGACTTTATGATCTGGATATCGAAACCGCTGGCCGCGAACAAAAAAAGGCCAACATCTACAAAGCCCGCATTACCCGTGTCGAACCCAGCCTCGAAGCTGCGTTTGTTGACTACGGTGCTGATCGCCATGGTTTCCTCCCCTTAAAAGAAATTTCCCGCTCCTACTTTGATCCCAATGCCGAAAAAACCGGTGGCCGTGTCAATATCAAACAGGTATTGAAAGAAGGTCAGGAAATCATCGTTCAGGTTGAGAAGGAAGAACGCGGCAACAAAGGGGCGGCACTCACCACCTTTATCAGTCTCGCCGGGCGTTATCTGGTTTTAATGCCCAACAACCCGCGTGCGGGAGGTGTGTCACGGCGTATCATCGGTGAAGAGCGCAATGAAATTCGTGATGCCCTGGCGGCACTGGATATTCCCGAAGATATGGGACTGATTGTGCGTACCGCAGGTGTCGGTAAAAACCCCGAAGAATTGCAATGGGATCTTAACTACTTGTTGCAGTTATGGGAAGCCATCGACAAGGCCTCCAAAGAAGGGTCAACCCCCTTTCTGATTTACCAGGAAAGTGATGTCATCATCCGCGCAATACGCGACAACCTGCGCAAGGACATCAGCGAAATCCTCATTGATGACAAGGTGATCTTCGACAAAGCCACTGAGTTCATGCAGATGGTGATGCCGCATAACCTGAACAAACTCAAGTATTATAATGACAGCGTACCGCTGTTTACCCGCTATCAGATTGAATCACAAATCGAGACCGCCTTTAAACGCGAAGTGCGCCTGCCTTCCGGTGGAGCCATTGTGATCGATCATACCGAAGCGCTAATTTCCATTGACATCAACTCCGCCCGCTCCACCAAGGGCAGTGATATCGAAGAAACCGCGCTCAACACCAACCGGGAAGCCGCTGAAGAAGTGGCCCGGCAATTGCGCCTGCGTGATCTCGGTGGATTGGTGGTCATCGATTTCATCGACATGTCAGCATCACGCAACCAGCGTGACGTGGAAAACACCCTGCGTGAAGCACTGAAAATGGACCGTGCCCGCGTACAGATCGGACGTATTTCACGTTTTGGTCTGCTGGAAATGTCACGGCAACGCCTGCGCCCGTCGCTGGGCGAGTCTGTACAAATTATCTGCCCGCGCTGCGAAGGCCACGGCACCATTCGTGGTACCGAGTCATTGGCCCTGTCCATTCTGCGTATCATCGAAGAAGATGCCATGAAGGAACAGACAGCACGTATCGTCGTACAGGTACCGGTCAACGTAGCCACCTTCCTGCTCAACGAAAAACGTCAGGCCATTTCGGATATTGAGCAACGCCAAGGTATCAAAGTGGTGCTAATTCCCAACCCCACTTTTGACACACCCCATTATGAAGTTCAGCGTGAACGCGCCAGCGACCTCGCACACGATGCAGATTCACAAGTCAGTTACTCCCTGGCAGTGGAACGCGAAGAGGCATCGGAATCACTGGATGACAAACCCAAACTGACATCCGAAACCCCTGCGGTAAAAGGTGTAGTGCCCACAGCACCCGCACCACAAACCTCAGCGGCAAATGAAAGCACGCAACAAAGTGGTTTCATCAAACGTATTTGGAGCAGTCTGGTGGGTGGCAGTGAAAACCCCGAAACCGCACCTGCAAAACCGGTTGAAAAAACCGAAAGTACAAAACCGGCGCAGAACCGTGGACGCAACCGCAACACCTCTGGTAACCGCAGCAATTCAAACCGCCGCCCTGCCCGACGCAATCAGAACCGGGACAAACAGGATGGTACACAAAACCGGGACGAGCCAAGAAAGAGCGCCCAGAACCGTGGTGTACAAGCAAAAACATCCACCGATAGAAACGAAAAACCAAAAACTGGCGATAAACAAACGCCTCGTACGCAAAATCGAAATCAGACCAAAAATCAGGATGCCAGCACTGACGAAACCGCGAACACTGAGCAGGTAAACAATGAGCAAGCGGACGTCGATCAAAACGCACAAAATGATAGCCAGCAAAAAACGGGGTCACGGCGTGGGCGTCGTGGTGGACGACGCCGTCGGCGCGATAGCGGTAATAATCGCACCCAAAATGTGGAAGCCAATGGTAACGAAGCCAGCACTAACGAAAATGCTGTGCCTGAAAACAAAAGTAATGGAAATGTAGCCGAAGCTACACCATCAACAACAGCGAACACTGCAAGCCCATCCGGTGAATCAACCACTCAACAACCTGCTGAACGTAAAGATCCACCGAAGCCTGCTGAACGCAAAGACACACCGAAGCCTGCCGAACGTAAAGACACACCGAAGTCTGCTGAAAGCAAAGACACACCGAAGTCTGCTGAACGCAAAGACACGCCGAAGCCTACCGAAAGCAAAGACACACCGAAGTCTGCTGAACGCAAAGACACGCCGAAACCTACCGAAAGCAAAGACACGCCGAAACCTGCAACCCGCAAACCAGTAGCGGAAAAAACAGCAGTACCACAGGCCGTCACACAACCTGTAACGACGACACAGGAAGCAAAGCAGAAGCCGGAGGCAAAGCCTGACAGCCCGGTGAAAAAGACACCACCAGCTCCTGCTACGCCAATGCCAACAAAAACAGAAGCAAAATCAGCAGCGCTGGTACAGGTCGAAACAAAACCAGCATTGGCAAAAACAGCAAACAGTGTGCGTTCAGCAAGTCCGGCAAAGCAACCACCTGCTACGCCCGCTCCTGCACCAAAACCAGCAGAGCGTGAAAAACCGGCCAGCAGCACGCCAGCAAAATCGGTGCTCGTTGAAACAAAACCACCGAGCACACCACGACCACCGGCTGTGGACACACCTGCTGCACCACGTGCCGCAAAACCCGTGGAAAAACCCACTAGCAAACCGGAAAATAACGACTAAAAATACGTTGTTTTTAAGAAATACCGGGTAGTAAACGCAGAGGTCGCAGAGACGCAAAGGACGCAGAGAAAACACTCTGTACCCTCTGCGATCTCTGTGTTTATAACCGCGCTGCTTGTCAGCACCACGACAACATAACCTCCCGTTGTACTGGCACGCTTGTCCAACGAAAAAGCCCAATGTTATTAAGTTAACAAATTAATGGCGTACCGTAGGTTGGTGGTGAGCCTGCGAACCCCAACGTGGCCGATGCTGTTGGGGTTCGCAGGCTCACCACCAACCTACAATAGATAGAAAAATTGACTTAACGACATTAGTAAAAAGCCCCAACTACATTATGTAGTTGGGGCTTTTTAGTGCCCGCCAGACCGGCCACGTCTGGCCGTCAATTCTGCAAATAGCGTAGCTGTATATCCTGAAGCAAACCTGCTGAAGCCTCTTCAATCATATCCAACACTCGCTCAAACCCCAACGGGCCCCCGTAGTACGGGTCCGGCACTTCATCATGTTCAAGATTGGGCGCATAACTTAAAAATAAATGTAATTTGTACTCCGCTCCCACTGGGCAGATGGCTCGTAAACCCTGTTCATTGTCTCTATCCATGGCCAGAATATAATCAAAGGTAGTAAAGTCCTCGGCAACTGCGCGCCGCGCCTTTTGTGGAGACAAATCATAACCGCGCTTCAGTGCCGTTTTCTGCGAGCGGGGATCAGGAGCCTCCCCAATATGATAGGCATGCGTACCTGCTGAATCGATTCTGATCGCATCAACGAGATTGGCTTCTTGCACATGCCGGGTAAAAACACCTTCAGCCGTCGGTGAGCGACATATATTGCCCATGCAAACAAATAAAACGTTAACTTTTTCCATGGA
>WFQM01000157.1 GCA_015487095.1 Gammaproteobacteria bacterium
GTGTCCAGTTGTTCACGAATTTCTTCGGCATTTTCGGAGCGCATGCGTTTGCCAATGTATTGCAGTTGGCGTTTGAGTGCGCCGTGTTGATGAATGTGTCGTGCTTCGGCAATGGCGTCATACAATGCTTCCGGCAGTTTGATGCTGGCAAACTGTTCTTTAGGGAGGTTGACCAGCTCTTTACCCAGTTCTTGCAGTGCATGCATTTCCCGTTTGACTTGGGATTTGCTTTTTTCTTCGTCGGTGTCACCGGTGGGCTCATTAATAAAGGGCATTTTTTTATTCACATTTTTTTTCACATTCTTCACAGCAATACCTGCTCAATACCGCCCTGGTTAATATTGGCAATAAACTGTTCCTGCCAGTTTTCGCCCAATAAACCTCTGGCGAGTTCGACGACAATGTAGTCGGTTTCCAGTCCTGTGTCATCGGCGTAACGTGCCAGACCTTGTTGGCAGGCGGGACAGGAGGTGAGTATTTTGACGTTACCGGCTTTTACTTTGTCTGCGCCTGTGAGTTGTTTAATGCCGTTGTGCAGTTCTTCCTGTTTGCGAAAACGTATCTGAGTGGCGATGTCGGGGCGCGATACGGCAAAGGTACCTGCTTCGCCGCAGCAGCGGTCTGAGGACATGACCTCCGAGCCCATCAGTGTGGAGGCAACATTGATGGGCGCGTAAGTTTTCATCGGGCTGTGGCAGGGGTCATGGTACAGGTATTGTGTGCCACTGCTGCTGTCCAGAATCACCTCTTTTTCCATCAGATATTCGTGAATATCCAGTAGCCGGCAGCCGGGAAATATTTGCTGGAAGCGATATTTTTGCAGTTGGTCCATGCAGGTGCCGCAGGAAACAATGACGGTTTTGATGTCCATGTAGTTCAGTGTGTTGGCCATGCGGTGAAACAATACCTGATTGTTCACTGATATCTGCTGACCTTTTTTGGCGTCACCACCGGAGGTTTGCGGGTAGCCGCAACACAGGTAGCCAGGGGGCAATACGGTTTGTGTGCCGATGTTGTGCAGCATGGCCAGTGTGGCCATGCCGATCTGGCTGAACAGGCGTTCTGATCCGCAGCCGGGAAAATAAAAGACGGCATCACTTTGCTCGTTGACCTTTTTGGGGTCGCGCAGGATGGGGACGTTTTTGGCGTCTTCCAATGATAGCAGTTGACGCATTGTTTTCGGCGGCAGCTTGCGGGGCAGGGGTTTGTTGACGAAGTTTACAATTTGCGTGGTGGTCGTCATTTTACCCGTGGTTGCCGCAGGGCGGGATTTTTTCCGGGGCAGTCCGAGTTTTTTCGCCCAGCGATACGCCAGGTTTTGGCCACGGAATCCCCATTGCAAGAGCATTTTGTACATTAGGTTAATGGTGCGGGGGTCGGTGGCGTTGAGATAGGCCATGGAGGCACGGGTGCTGATGCCGGTGTGTTTTTTGCCGAAGGATTTGAGCAGGTTGCGCATGCGAATTGATACGTCACCGAAGTCGATATCCACCGGGCAGGGGGTAAGGCATTTGTGGCAGACGGTGCAGTGGTCAGCAATGTCGTTCATTTCATCGAAGTGCCGCAGAGAGATGCCACGTCGGGTTTGTTCTTCGTATAAAAAGGCTTCGATAATCAGGCCGGTGGCGAGAATTTTATTGCGCGGTGAGTACAGCAGGTTGGCGCGGGGAATATGCGTGGTGCAGACTGGTTTACATTTTCCGCAACGTACGCAGTCTTTAATGTCGTCGTTGAGTGCGCCCAGTTCGCTGGCTTCAAGGATGAGCGCCTCCTGTTGCAGCAGGCGTAGCGAAGGCGTGTAGGCATTATCCAGCCCTGAACCGGCCAGTAATTTTCCGGGGTTGAATCGTTCTTCGGGATCGACGGATTTTTTATAGTCTGCGAAAGCGGCAATAGTGGCCTGATCCAGAAATTGCATTTTGGTGATGCCGATACCATGCTCACCGGAAATAACACCGCCCAGTTTTTGTGCAGTTTCCATGATGCGTTTTACCACATGTTCTGCTTCGTGCAGCATATAGTAGTCGTTGGAGTGTACGGGAATATTGGTGTGTACGTTGCCATCGCCTGCATGCATGTGGGTGGCGACGAACAGGCGTGAGTTGCGAATGTCGCCATGGATGGCATCGAGTTTTTCCCGCACGGCGGAGAGTTCACGACCATTGAAAATCTGTTTAAGCGGTTGTTCGATATCGTTGCGATAAGAGATGCGCAGTTCGCGACGCTGCAGCAAACGGAATAGACTTTGTGTGTCGCGTGGTGGTGTCTGGCCTGCAAAAATGTCCGGGTGGTTTTCGGCGGGGTCGTCGAGATTGTTCAACACTGTTGTCCAGCGGGATTTTATGGTGGAGAGATGCTCCTGCGCCGCCGCTTTTTTGTTAGTGAGTATGGTGTCGATTTCTTCGCAAGGGACATCGCCGGGCTCGTAGTCAGTGACTTGTTGATGTTCAGGCATGTCACTGGCCAGGTATTCGAGCACGGCATCAATCATGCGTAATTTATTACGCGTGGAGTATTCGATATTGATGCGTTCGATGACTTCGTTGTAATCCGCGAGCCGGTCCAACGGGATGACTACGTCTTCGTTGATTTTAAAGGCGTTGGTGTGGGCGGCAATGGCGGCGGTGCGGGCTCGGTCTAACCAAAAGCGGTGACGGGCTTCGGGGCTGACGGCGATGAAACCTTCAGCATCGCGGGCATTGGCCATGCGCACCACTGTGGAGGCGGCCTCGGCGACCTGATCAGCATCGTCGCCAACGATGTCTATCAGCAAGATCATTTTTGGTATTTCGCGACGCGGTGCTTTGGTACTGTATTTTACAGCGTGAACATAGCGTTCATCGAGGTGCTCCATACCCGCCAGTTTTACGTCCGGTAAGGCATCGAGATAATCTTTTGTTTCTACGATAGCGGGTACTGCGCGTTGCAGGTCATCACCAAAAAACTCCAAACACACAGTGCGGATGTGCTGTGGCATTTTGTGCAGAATGAAGACGGCGGATGTGATTAGCCCATCGCAACCTTCTTTTTGCACGCCGGGCAGGCCACCGAGAAACTTGTTGGTAACATCTTTACCCAAACCCTGTTTGCGTAATTCTGCACCGGGGATACGCAGGGTTTCCGATTTGTCTTTGGGTGTTTTGCCATCGGCTTCAAAGTGATTGATGCGAAATGTGGCTTCGGCCTGTTCATGAATTTTGCCGAGATTGTGGTTGAGGCGCTCCACTTCCAGCCAGTGGCCATCGGGCATGACCATGCGCCAGGAAAGCAGGTTATCCAGCGTGGTTCCCCATAACACGGCTTTTTTACCACCAGCATTCATGGCGATATTGCCGCCGATGCAGGAGGCGTCTTGTGAAGTAGGGTCAACCGCGAACACATAGCCGCTGGCTTCGGCAGCTTCTGACACGCGTCGTGTCACCACACCGGCTTCGACCTGAATAGTGGCAACTTTGTCTGCGACACCTTCAATATGGCGTAGCTTGACGGGAGTGAGCGCTTCCAGTTTTTCAGTGTTAATCACTGCGCAACGTGTTTTTAATGGCACGGCACCGCCGGTATAACCGGTGCCGCCCCCACGGGGAATGATGCCCAGCCCCAGTTCCACGCAGGCTTTTACCACTTTGGCCATTTGCGTCTCGGTATCCGGGGTCAGTACGACAAAGGGGTATTCAACGCGCCAGTCAGAAGCGTCGGTGACGTGGCTGACTTTGGCCAGACCGCCGAAATCAATATTATCGCGACGGGTGATGCGTGAGAGTTTTTGCAGAACTTTGCGGCGCAGCGCCTGTTCTGCAGCGAAGTCATCTTCAAATTTGCGAATGGCGGTTTGTGTTGCGTCTACCAGCTCCAGCGCAAATGGGTTTTTCTCGGCGCGGGCGATGATCTGATTCAGGCGGTGGTGCAGAGCATGTATCAGTGATTCGCGGCGTTTCGGGTTTTGTAACAGGTCATCTTGGATAAAGGGGTTGCGAGTGACCACCCATAAGTCACCCAGCACTTCAAATAACATGCGTGCCGAGCGGCCGGTGCGACGGCTGCCCCGTAGCCGGTTTAATGTTTCCCAGCGTGCGTGACCGAGGAAGCGGATGATGATTTCTCGGTCGGAGAAAGAAGTATAGTTATAGGGGATCTCGCGCACGCGGGTGCTTACGTTAGAAGGAGTGGGTGTTGTCATGAGGTTTGCGGGTAGTTCCTGGAGGTAAATGGTGAGCCACGCTGGGCACCATGGTTTTAAAATTGCTAAGTAGTTAAAAGGTGAAGTTTAACACAGGCAGGGCATTCCCCCGCCGGGTTGATAAGAAATGTTGCGAATGGTGTTGACCCACTGAAATCGGTGTGTATAATGCGCCCCTCGCTCGACTGAGGTTGGCGATGCAGAACGGCGGCAAGATTCATTTTTAACCCCGGTTTGAAATGAGTGAAAAAAAAGCTTGACGCCAAGCGAGGTTAGCGTAGAATGCGCGCCTCGCTGTTGAGCAACCAAGGTTGTTCAGCAAGAGTTTCAGGCCAACTGGCAGGAAACAAATTGTCGGTCAGTTGACGGCAACGCAGGATGATGTTACCATTGTCCGTCTTTGCTTCAAGGCAAGCAAAGTAGCTCTTTAACAAGATAAGATTAGGTAATTTGTGTGGGCACTTGCGCCGATGGTTTGATGTACAAAAAACTGTTGATGTAAGTGACACCAAGTCAGTAAATTCATGAGGATTAACTGAGTTTGGATCATCTTCATCGCAAAAGGTTTGATTGCTACCAAAGCAGTCACAAGCTATGCAATTGAAGAGTTTGATCATGGCTCAGATTGAACGCTGGCGGCATGCCTAACACATGCAAGTCGAACGGTAACAGCAAGAGCTTGCTCTTGGCTGACGAGTGGCGGACGGGTGAGGAATGCTTAGGAATCTGCCCAATAGTGGGGGACAACTCCGGGAAACCGGAGCTAATACCGCATACGCCCTACGGGGGAAAGCAGGGGATCTTTCGGGACCTTGCGCTATTGGATGAGCCTAAGTCGGATTAGCTTGTTGGTGGGGTAATGGCCCACCAAGGCGACGATCCGTAGCTGGTCTGAGAGGATGATCAGCCACACTGGGACTGAGACACGGCCCAGACTCCTACGGGAGGCAGCAGTGGGGAATATTGGACAATGGGCGAAAGCCTGATCCAGCAATGCCGCGTGTGTGAAGAAGGCCTGCGGGTTGTAAAGCACTTTCAGTAGCGAGGAAAAGCTTAAGGTTAATAACCTTGAGTCTTGACGTTAACTACAGAAGAAGCACCGGCTAACTCTGTGCCAGCAGCCGCGGTAATACAGAGGGTGCAAGCGTTAATCGGAATTACTGGGCGTAAAGCGCGCGTAGGCGGTTTAATCAGTCGGATGTGAAAGCCCCGGGCTCAACCTGGGAACTGCATTCGATACTGTTAAGCTAGAGTATGGTAGAGGGAAGTGGAATTCCAGGTGTAGCGGTGAAATGCGTAGATATCTGGAGGAACATCAGTGGCGAAGGCGACTTCCTGGACCAATACTGACGCTGAGGTGCGAAAGCGTGGGGAGCAAACAGGATTAGATACCCTGGTAGTCCACGCCGTAAACGATGTCAACTGGGTGTTGGGGAGCTTGACTCCTTAGTATCGAAGCTAACGCGATAAGTTGACCGCCTGGGGAGTACGGCCGCAAGGTTAAATCTCAAAGGAATTGACGGGGGCCCGCACAAGCGGTGGAGCATGTGGTTTAATTCGATGCAACGCGAAGAACCTTACCTGGGCTTGACATCCCGGGAATCCCGTGGAAACACGGGAGTGCCCCTTCGGGGGAACCCGGTGACAGGTGCTGCATGGCTGTCGTCAGCTCGTGTCGTGAGATGTTGGGTTAAGTCCCGCAACGAGCGCAACCCCTGCCCTTAGTTGGTAACAGTTAGGCTGAGCACTCTAAGGGGACTGCACGGGCAACCGGGCGGAAGGTGGGGA
>WFQM01000158.1 GCA_015487095.1 Gammaproteobacteria bacterium
GCGAACGTCTAATGCACTCAATCTAAATGACTTTTTCGAACATTTTGAACTCACCGTATGGGTGATACGCTTTCATTCAAAATAACCGAAAAAGTCATTGATCTTGAGCACCTTAGCCGCTCTCGCGACGGCTCAACTGATGTGTTAGGTTAAATTTTGTGGCTGGCGAAGTACGATGGGGC
Organism: Gammaproteobacteria bacterium; assembly: GCA_015487095.1. GTDB lineage: Bacteria > Pseudomonadota > Gammaproteobacteria > SZUA-152 > SZUA-152 > SZUA-152. Next base: position 183 of record WFQM01000158.1, read on the forward strand.
GGGGATGACTGAAAGTAGAATACTACAAGAGTAAGCATCATAAGCTGATAGCCGGTGCGTCAGACGATGACGGAACCATTGTTGAGCAACAGCGTTGCTGTTCGACGATTCGCAACGGGAGCCCAAGTTCAGGTGAGAGGGCGTGTCTGGCGCGGGTCGGCCTCAGCATGAAACTCGTAATTTACTGCGGCCTTGCCAGGATCAACCAGTTCCAGGTCGATGCGTATAGGCATGTCGGGCGGCATGCCCGTGTCCAGATCAACGGTATTGCTCAGGTATTCGCGAGGTATGAAACGCCGTTGAGCAATTTTTACGCCATTGATATCCGAAAATACCATGGTTAACAAAGGGAAAGGTTGCACAAAGGTGGCAGTGTTGATCAGGGTGGTGCTGACGATGAGTGCCTTGTCAGCCGAAGGATGGGAACGTACATCGCGGCCGATGATGTCAATTTGTGCGATATCGTAGGGTTGGCTTAGTGTGCAATTGAGCACTTCACACATTTGTATCAGCCAGGGGCGCAGGTTGGCGTCTTTAGCCAGTTCGTCGCGGGAATGGTACACCACTTGTAATACCAGAGTGAGCATTAACAACAGGCTGCCAATCATCCACGGCGTATTGGATGGCCGCAGTTGCTCGGCTTTGGCGGCGTGCAGATCGTCGAGGATGAGATCGGGAATGTTGACGGTCTGGGTTTCGCTTGCAGGCGATGCGTGTTCTTCTGGCGCGTGTACGGTTTTTGCTTGCAGGGTTTCTTTAGGGGCCGCTACGTCGGTGGTGCCTGATGGGTCTGTGGTGACAAAATCAGGGTCGGTGGTTTCGATAATGCCCCTGTCATCATCGATATTCATTTTATTGCTGTGTCGAGCCTCATTTTCCGGCTTGTCCAGGTAAACAGCAAATTCAGCAAATTCGTCATCATTGATGCTGATATCAGTATCCAGAGCAGCAGTGACGGTATCGATGTCGCCGAAATTTGTTTCGTCAATAGCTGTGGCGGTTTTGTCGGCAGAACGCGTTTTGTTGAAATCGGTGTTTATTATGGTATCGGATGTGGCGTCTTTGGCGGGCAAAGCACCATCGGTTGACTGTGCATGTTCAACCGGAAAAAAATCGTTTATTGGTGGAGCATCTTCAACGGGCAAGGTATCTGTGGCTAAAAATTCCTCAAAACGATCAATTTCCTCGATGGGCACATCATGTTGTTTTACTTCGCTGATGATGTCATTAAAAATATCGTCGCCATCAGTTTTGGTATCTGACAGCCCGGCTGCGGATTCATCCGGACTTGACAGGTTGCCTGATGTTTTCCCCGGCTCACTGTTATCGTACTCATTGGTTTTGTGTGTCAGTTTTTCCGTTTCTTCTACGGGTAAGTCTTCGCTGAGGTGGTCCAGCGCATTAAATACAGACAGACATTGCCCACAGCGCACGTCGCCGCTGGCGGCCCTGAGCTGGCTGGCGGAAAGCTGAAAGATGGCGTCACATCGGGGACATTGGGTAAACATAAAATAGTGGTTTGTAATCGTGTGTTGTTTTATTAATAGTTATACGATTGACTGAGACTGCTGATCTTGGCCTGCTCCGCTGGTGGTACTTCAATGTGTTTGAATTCAAACAACGAAAAGGAGCTGCTGGTATCGATCATTCGCGTCAGACGCACATACTCTAGCTTAGTTTGGCGGTTGAGTACCAGTTGGGTGCCGATGTCATAAATACTGGCCGGTACCAGCAGGGCAAATTTCACCGGGTTTTGTTTTTCCAGAAAGCTCGGCTCAATGAGCAGGCTGCGAAAATATTCTCCGCCGGTACCCGCACCACCGATGGCGCGCACGGCCACGGGGACACCCTGTGCAGACAGAATCATGATGCCAATGTCGAAGGTTTTGCCAGGAGTATCCTGTAACCAGCGCAGTGTACCGACGGTCCACGACTTGTCGTTATTGTTGCGAAAAGCCACCACCGTGCCAACACGAGTACGCGATTGAGTTTTCGGCAAGCGACGCAATGCCAGACCAGCAGCACTGTGGTTCATGCGTAGCCAGGGTTCGGTGCGGAAGTGTGCCATGGCGGCCTCACGTTTTTCACGGGCGTGAATTTCGGCTTCGTGGATGGCATCCCACACATCGACACCCTCGGTGAAACGGGACACGCGAGTGGTATCCCGGCCTTGTTGACTGGTACTGCCGGGAGTTTCCAGTGTCAGCGCGTTCGTTGGTGCCAGAGACAAGCCACTACTGGTTTCCTGCGGGCGATGGTAATCAATTTCATCCTGTTCGGGATGGAAATCATTTTCGTTACTGATAAAGTGATGGCATATATCCAGCCCCATGCATAACGAGATATGGGTGGTCATATCTTCTTCACGCAGGCAGGCGCGCTCCCCACGTCCCTGCCAGACTTTACGCAGTCGGGTGAGCAGATCACGACGCAGACGTTCAGCGATGGTCAGTGGTACACCCTGTTTGCCTCGGTGTTGTTCGCCCACGCTGGCGCTGATTTCATCGAGTTTTTCCTGCAACCTGCTGATATCCAGAAAACGACCATCCACAGGGCGAAAACGTGCATAACCGGTTGCCACTGCTGGTGGGCGCTCGCCCTCCAAGTCAATGACAATATCACCGGTTTTTGCCTCAGTGAACTTTTTGTTGAACATACGACACCCTGCTGTCCATTTTTCCAGGCTGGTGTAGATATAGGTTGCCTGTCCCGGCATCAGATGATTGGGTGTTGTCAATGCCAGTAATACCAGACGCAGATAACCATGTTGCACAGTTGCGAAGGGATTGTCGGCAGCCTCATTTTCAGTAAGTATGCGGGTATGCAAGCCGTTGCGCTCCGCCAGTTGATAAGTGCGGTGTATCTCGCCCCACAGACCGTTCACTGGCGGTGCATACTGGACATAACATTCCAGTAATTGATGCCCCAGATGGTCGATGGCCAGTCGCAGAGCGGCAATAAACACATTGATGCTCATTTCGTTATTTTCGGTATCGATGATCGCATCAGTCACCGTTGTTTTGTAGGCAAAAGCCGTCTCATCCAGAAATCGAGCTGCCATGTTTGCCTGCGTACGAGCACTTTTGCGCAATGGCAGGGGTTCATTCTGGTAATAACTGCGTAACTGCTCGACGATGTTATTGATCATCGGCTGTAACGTAATCATTGCTTTCAGCCGCATTGCCGGAGGCATTTTACAACGGTTGTAACTCTGCAAAAGCTTGAATGCCAAAGATGCCGTGGATTGCAGGTTGATGGTGGGTTGTGCCTTAATCCACGCCACCAAAGCATTGGGCCGGGGCTGCAATGCATCGATGTCATTTTGCTGTTGCTGTGGTAAGCGATACCTGAGAGGGTTCATGTTACGTTGATCCGCCAGAAAATTTATTGTCTGATCGGCAAACCTGTAGAAATGTTTAGAATAGAGTGCCACAACGTAAACCAGATAAAACATGAGGATGATGCGTGGAACCAACAGAAGAGAGCAAAAAAGACTTGAAGGCTGACTCAAATGATCAGTTAGATAAAATCCTCCTCTCGCTGAAAAAAATCGAAAGGGCGCTGGAACACGTTAATTCGCACAAACTGATGGAAATATATAACTCCATTCCTAAATTGTTATTTTATCAATTTATGAAAGGGATCGTGTTTGGCCTGGGTAGTGTGCTTGGAGCCACAATTGTCGTATCAATTTTGGTTTACTTGTTATCACAAATTGAATTTGTTCCGATTATCGGTGAGTGGGTAAAACATATTTCGGAAGAGATACAAAAAAGTACCCATTAAGACCAAAAGCCATTAAAAGACATCCATTAAATGAAAACCCTGTTTGAACCCATTTCTTGAAAATATGGGGTGAGAAGCTTATGTTTCTTGCCAGACAAGGAAAAAATCGGATGTTTTCCAGCAAACAACCCGCTTTTCTGGATCGCGAGCAACAGAAGACCTTCGCCTGTTACTCAGACGACCTGAAAATAAGAACCTGAAGAAAATGA